>NZ_JAIUHK010000049.1:0-35787 GCF_020165075.1 Mesorhizobium sp. CA4 | reverse complement strand
GGGCATGGACTAAGTGCCGAGGCGCAGACGGGACAATGGCAAACGCCTCGTTCCTTCGCGCCCCCCTCTGTCCTGCCGGACATCTCCCCCTCTAGGGGGGAGATTAGCAGACCGCGCGCCCGCGCTCCCCTTACAGCGTCGGCGATTGGCGAAAGCCGGCGTGACAGCCAATCTCCCCCCTTGAGGGGGAGATGTCCGGCAGGACAGAGGGGGGTGCTGTCCCGCCAGCATTTCAGATTTTCCTAAGGCGCAGCGATGCGGAAGAACGAAAATTACCCTCAATCGTCAACCGCCGGCGTCAGTTCCAACTCCGCCGGCGTGAGTCCTTGCCTGAGCTGGCTCAGCCGGAACTCGTCGACCCAGTAGGCCTCGCCGTCGACCAGCACGCGGGCGCTGTAGGAGCCGCCGGAAAAGCGCTGCGCGGTGACATAGACTTTGTGGCGCTCGAGCGCGGTCTTCACCGCGGCGCGGCGGGACTTTTCTCTGGCGACGGGACTGGCCATGGCCTCACTCGAACACGCTGCCGCTAAAGATGCGGCTGCCCGTAAGCATGGCGGAGAGCGGAATGTGAGTCAATTTGCCAGGCCCGCTTTGCCCCTTCACCGCGCCCGTAGCCGCCGCCAGCGCTGCATGAATTCCTGCGCGACCTTGAACAGACGCGGGTTGTCGCGCACGAAGGCGACGCCCCGGCCGCGGTATTTGATGGCCTCGCTCGCCGCCACGCCTTTCAGCGTGATGCCGTAGCAAAGTTCGGACAGCACCGACTTCACCGCGCCCATATGTTCCTTGTAGCTCTGGTTGCCGACCGACAGGTCGAAATAGTCGAAGCCCTGCCCTCGGCCCCATTTGATCAGCTCGCCCATGATGCAAAGTCCCGGCGAGACATTGGGCACGGCGCCCTGGTCGATCGCAACCAGCAGCGCGTGTAGGGTGCCCAGATGGACCGCCAGATATTGGACCGCGACTATCATATCGCCGGCGCGCAGCCCGAAGATCCGCACCGAACCGTCCGTCAGGCCGCGGTGCGCGGCCTTGCGGTAGAAATCGGTGACCTCCGGCTGCGCCAGCAGATCGAAGCGGCCGAGCTCGCGAAAGCGGCTGAGCCGCATATCGACCAGCTTGCCGAAGATGGAGTCGACGAGGGCCGGCGTGTCGGCTTCCACCAGCGCCAGGCCACCATTGCGATCGAGCCGGCGCAGATCCTTGTTGAGCGCCTTGACGAAGGACGGGCGGCAGATGCGCTTGACAACGGTTTCGGCGTCGCCATCCATGGCGATGCCGTAATGCGAGTGGATGGAGTCGCGCGCCGGCGACAGCAGCGCCAAGGGATTGGCGACGCCGCCGACCTCTTTCGGGATGCCGACGATATGGATGCGGTCGGCCGGCGGCAGCACGGACAGCACCGCCACCCACGCCGCCTCGGCGGATTGCCTGGTCCACGGCGTCGCGTCGGCGAGCAAGGGGGCGGAATAGTCGCACACGCCGCAGCTCAGCCATTCGATCACCCAATGGTGGAAGGCGCGGCGCCGCATCAACGGTACAAGCATCCTCGGCTCGCCCGTGCCTGCATCCCTCACTTCGACGATCGCAAGGTCGGCTTTTTGCGGCAGGAGCCCTTCGACGATCCCCTCGGCCCAGGCGAAGTGCTGATGGCCGGTGCACACGCCCGTCGCCTCGAGACGCAGCCAGAGCGGCTTGGCCGTTTCGAGGCTGGTGTGCAGCTCAGCCACGTAAGCGGTGCTGGCGGCGGGGGCAGCGTGCGGCGCGGTCTCGCCGTCAACCAAGCCCGTCGTCATTGCGGTCATCGGCATTGCCTGGCTTGCCACATCATTCTCCTATCGTCGCTGCACGGCAAGCGTCGCCGCGCGGCGCCAGGCGCCGACCACCGTGGGGCGCTGCTTGCTCGGATGCTTGAGGTTCCACATGCGGTTGGCCGCGAAATACCATGAGGCCACGAGCACAAAGGTCTCGGACACCGCGGCGCCGGCCAGCGACCATGTCGGCGGCGCGACGGCCAACAGGATGCCGATCGTCGCGAGCCCGACAATCGCGCCGGCCATGGTGATGAAGGCGACGATGCGGAAATCGCCGACGATCTCGAGGACCACGCGCGGCATGACATAGGCCATGATCGGCACGAAGTTGGCGATGGCGAAAATTCCGATCAGGCCGACCGAGGCATGCTGCAGGGCCTGGGACTCGATCATCGGCAAAATGAACAGGATACCGCAGCCATAGGCCAGACTGCCGATACCCATGACGAGCGCCCAGATCTTGGCCTGCGCCCATACGCGGTCGAACTCCTTGTTGCGCACCAGCTTTGCAAGTTCCGGCTGCGCCATGTTCGAGAAGGCAAGGCTGGAAATGCGTAGCGGCGCAAACAGCACCAGCACTGCCGCCAATGGCGCGTAGGCGGCGGGCCCGGCGATGCCCGCGACCAGCAGCGCCAGAGATTGGCCCTGGATGTTGGTGGTGGTGGCACTGAACCCCGACCAGCAGAGCTGCGGCCATAGCTTTGCATAGCGCTGCCAGGTCGGCGCGCGGAAGGAGATGCGCAGCCTGCGCCGCGCCAGTCTCACCAGCACGGCGATGCCGACGATATTGGCCGCGGCAAGCGCGTAGAAGGTGGCCTGAAGCGCATCCGTGAAAAACCAGATCGCCGCCCCCGCGAGCACTATGCCCGCGATCGTGAACAGGGCGTCGCTGATGGAGACGACAAGTTGCATGCGGCGCGCAAAGAATGCCGTGCGCATATGGCTGCGCAGCGACCAGGCGCAGACGAAGCAGGCGGCGCCGATGCCGTTCGGGTCGCCCAGGACGCGCATCAGCAATCCCGTGCCCAGCCCCATCAGCAGCGCCACCACCAGCGCCGCCGATCCGAAGGTCACGTCATGGGCGTCGACGCCGGCGCTGTTGGTGCTCTTGCTCATCCATATGGTGGCGGGAACGGCGGTGAGCGAGCGGATGTACGACAAGCCGACGCCGCCCATCACCATGGCCAGGGCGAAGAGGCCGTAGCCTTCCGCCGACAGAAGATGCAGCAGCGCGATGTTGAGGGCAAAATGGAAGCCGCTCTGCATCGCCTCGCCGCCGATCATCAGCATGAGGCGCCGCACCAGATGGGCCGGGAAGGTGAACTTCACGGGCTCGTCTCCGCCTCGCGGGCAATGTGCGCCAGCCCCTGTCGCGGCGTTGCCGCCTTCAGCTTGTCGGCCACGATCGCCACGATCGCAGCGGCGGCGATGTGTTCGCTGAACACCGCGTCGTAGCGTGCCCGGCCGGCGGCGGCGAAGCCGCGCCAGAGGTCCGGCCGCAGGATGATCTCTGCGAGCTTGCCGGCAAGGGCGGCGGCATTGCCGGGCGGCACATGCCAGCCGGTCTCGCCGTCCGCCACCACTTCCACCAGCCCGCCGATCGCCGACACCAGAGGCGGTCGGCCCCAACCCATTGCCTCGATGGCGACGCGACCAAGCGATTCCGGGCGGCGCGACGGCACCGCCACGATATCTGCCCAGCGATAGTGGTCGGCAGGGTCGGCAACGAATGGCAGCACCTCGACATGCCTGGTCAGACCCATGCGCCCGACCAGTTCGGCCATTGCCTGCTCGCGCTCTGAGCTTTCGAAGGCGCCGCCCACCAGGCGGACCTCTACACGGTCGCGCAACGCAGCGGGGAGCGAGGCGACCGCTTCGAGCAGTACCTCCTGCCCCTTGATGCGATTGATGCGGCCAAGCAGCAGGACCTTGAGCGGCCGGTTGCCGTCATAAGTCGTCGGCAGGGCGGCCACCGGCCCGGCGACGCCGTTATAGACGACATGCGTGCACCGTCCCTTGGCATCGACGGCCGGCGGGTCGCCGAACGTGGCGCGCGTGGCGCGCGAGTTGAAGATCAGGTCGGCCTTGCTCCAGCGCATCAAGGCGACAAGCACCTTGCGCAGGATGCCCTCGGGAATCTCGTGGATGTGCAGCAGAGCCTTGCGCGGCAAAAGCCGCGCCGCCAGCGCATAGTCGGCGATGATCGAAGTGTTGATATAGGTTAGGTCGCTGCCCCGCATGCGCCGCCAGGCGCGCCAGAGCGCCGCCGGCAGCCGCGCAATCTCGACGGTGGCGAGCCTGAGCATCGCCTGGCGCCTGAGCACCCAGAGCGGTTCGAACACGATACGGCTGGCATGCGGCTTGAGGATATTTACAATCGGCCCATCGCGCGGCAGCACGACCTCGATCTCGGCGGCCGGAAACGCGGCGCGCAGCGCAGCCACGCTCTCCGCGAAGCTGCGGTCCGAACCATAGAGCTCATAACCCTGATGAACGCAGGCAATGCGCATCACTATCTTTCTACCTTGCACCCCGAGTCCGCTCAGCACCGGACCCTTCAAGCGCGGAAGAAACTTCATGCCAAATCCGCACGCCGCTCTACCCGGCGATGGCCACCGCAGGCCCGGGAGCAAGGATTATGCCGGGTTCCTGAGCGCCCTGCTGCGACCCTGAACCCCGGCCGTGCCCCGTATCGGAACAGATACGCCGCGAAAGTTGACCGATAATGAAGCAAGCCATGCTTTCTGAAGAGAAATTTTACACCTTCATGCGAGTATTCGCCCCGGGGGTACCTGGCACGCAAGTTGCTGGGCGTGTCATTGACGTAACAACAACCATGACCGGACCCCGGGGATTCCTTTATTTTGAAACCGGAACGACTTTCCAAGCTGATCGAAAAGCCTTCGATCCTGATCCTAGGGACACGCGGCATTCCGGCTTCTCATGGCGGCTTCGAGACCTTTGCCGAGCGGCTGGCGCTTTTCCTGGCCGGACGCGGCTGGAAGGTCGGCGTCTATTGCCAAAAAGAGGTCGAGCGCGTCGGCCAAAGGGTGACGAGCGAGACCTGGCGCGGCATCGAGCTCATCACCATCGAGGTCGCCTCCAAGGGTCCGCGCGCGACGCTGGAATTCGACTGGCAATGCGTGCTCGACGCCGCCAGGCGGCCGGGCGTGTGCCTGGTGCTCGGCTATAACGGCGCGGTTTTCCTGACCTGGCTCAGGCTCATGCGGCGCAAGATCATCACCAATATGGACGGCATCGAGTGGAGGCGGCCGAAATGGGGCCCGGCGGCGCGCAGCTGGTTCTGGCTCAACGAATGGATCGGCGCCTGGCTCTCGCATCGGCTTGTGGCCGACCATCCGGCGATCGCCGATCACCTGGCGACGAGGCGGCCGCGCAGCGCCATCGCCACCATTGCTTATGGCGCTGACCCGGTGACCTCGGCTCCGGAGGAACCCATTCGCGCGCTTGGGCTCGAGCCCAGCAAATATCTGGTCTCGATCGCGCGGATCGAACCCGACAACAATATCCTGCCGATCATCGAAGCCTTCCGCCGCCGCGACCGTGGCGAGATGAAGCTGGTCGTGCTGGGTACGCTCAACGACGAGATCCCCTATCACCGCGCGGTGCGCGAAGCGGCAGGTTCGGTGGTGATGATGCCGGGCGCGATCTACGACCAGGTGACGGTGAAGGCGCTGCGCTACCATGCGCGCGCCTATATGCACGGCCACACGGTGGGCGGCACCAACCCCTCGCTGGTCGAGGCGCTTGCCGCCGGCAACATGGTGATTGCGCATGACAATCGCTACAATCGCTGGGTCGCCGGCGATGCGGCAATATATTTCAACGACACGGACAGCCTGAGCCAACGGATCGACGAGGCGCTGGCCGACGACGCGCTGGTGGCGCGCTGCAGCAAGGCTGCGCGGGCACGCGCCCGCGAGGCTTTCCGCTGGGAAGACGTTCTCACCGCCTATGAGAAAGAAGCGCTGCGGCAGCTCGGCGCTGTCACCGCCGTGCCGGCGAAAGCCGACCGCGCCAAGCACGCATGACCGGCTGGTCGCGCCGCCGGATCCTCGGCGCGGCGCTGGTCGCGGCAACAGCACCACTGGCGACTGCGGTTCCGCCGCTCGTATCTCAAGCGCTTGCCGCCGGCGCATGGCCTTTCAGGCGCGGCGTCAACACTTGGCCGTGGTTTGCCTTGACGCGCGAATTCCCCGCACCCCGCACCGACTATGACTGGCCGCCTTTCCAGCCGCAGCGGCCGATGCCGACGCCGGCCGACCTTGCCCGGCTGCGCGCCAGCGGGCTCGATTTCATCCGCTTGCCTGTCGATCCGGGCCCGTTCCTGGCCGCCGACGCGGGCCAGCGCGCCGAGCTGATGGCGATGCTGAGTGCGGCGGTCGAGGCGGCGCTCGCGGCCGATCTCGCCGTCATCGTCAACGTGCAGGCCAATGGCGCCACGCATTTTTGGAATCCCGACCGGATGTATTCGAGCACTGCCGCGCCGGAATTCTCCCGCTACCAAGTCTTTGTCGGCGAAGTGGCCGGCATGCTGGACTATATGGCGCCCGGCAGGATCGCGCTGGAGCCGGTCAACGAGCCGCCGCAGGACTGTGCCTCCGACGCCTGGTCCAAGGTGCAGGCGGCGTTGCTGACCGCTGCGCGCGGCTCGGCGCGCAAGCTGCCGCTGCTCGTCACCGGTGGCTGCGGCTCGATGGTGCGCGGGCTGACCGCGCTCGATCCGGCGCCGCTGGCGGCCTTCGAGCCGATCCTGTTCACCTTCCACTTCTATGAACCCTATCTGTTCAGCCATCAGGGCGCGCCATGGATGCGCGAGCCGGTCTACCGCGCGCTGAACAACGTGCCATGGCCGGCCTCCGTCGGAACGCTGGAAGGGACCCTGGCCTCGGTCAGGGCAAGGATGGCGCAGGACACGGAATGGTCTGACGGGGCCAAGAAAGCCGCCTACGAAGAGACGGAAAAGGTGCTCAAAGTCTATTTCGATGCGCAACCCGACCGCCGCTTCATCGATGGCTATCTCAAGCAGGCGAGCGACTGGGCAGAAGCCCATGACATCGCGCGCGAGCGCATCATCATGGGCGAGTTCGGCGCGTTGCGCACCGATGCCCGCTACACCGCCGCTCCCAGTCCCGACCGCGCCCGCTACATCGCCGATGTCCGGCAGAGCGCCGAAGCCTTCGGCTTTGCCTGGGCATTCTGGGACCTGTTCGACGGCATGGGCATGATGGACGACATCACGCGCGCGCTCGATCCGGCGATGGTCGATGCGCTGGGATTGAGGATGCCGCGCGCTTGATTTGTTGAATCACCAAACCGCGCTAAGGGCTTGGTTTACATGGGTCGAACGAAATCCATCCTCCTTTCGGAACGCCGGGCGTGCGTTGCTTACGCGCAAGGCGTGCCGCCCATAGCCGTCGGGACGCTACGCCCGCGCCCTTTGACGCACCGCCGCCGGCCGATAAAGCGCCAGCGCGATGACCACGAATTTGGTCATCAGCGTCGTCTTGGAGGCGATGCTTTCGGAGGTGTTGATCAGGATGAGCCAGCCCAGCATCGGCAGCCAGATGCCGGCATGGCAGCGGTGCGCGACCTCATGCATGAACAACGCGAAGCCGAAGAAGATCAGAAGGGTGAAGAAGGCGCCTTGGTAGAGCGTCAGGCGCAGGACCGGGTTTTCGATACCCTGCTCCAGGCCGCTGATACGGCGCATGCTGTCGAGCAGGTCGACATCGGGCCCGACGATCAGGTCGCGCAGTTCAAGATGCCTGAAGAGATCGAACATCTCGATGCGGGCATTGGCGCTGCCGCTGTCGGAGACGAAACGTTCGAGCAGCGCGTCGAAGAAGCCGTAATAGCCGGCAAGCGCGATCGCCAGCGGCAGGAGCGCGGCGAGCATGATCACCAGCGCGGCGCCCAAGAGGTTGACGCGCCCGGTCCTGAGCTGCGCCAGGCCCTGGATCAGCAGATAGACGCCGCCGAGCAGGATCGTCAGCACCATGCCCGAGCGGCCGCCGAAGGCGACCAGCGCGCAGAACTGCAGGCCGACAAGCGCCAGCCTGAGCGGCGTCGACAGGGAACGCGAGCCGGACAGAAGCGACAGCACATAGATTGAGGTGACGGTGGCATTGGAGAGCGGGTGTCCCTGCAGCGCCGTCGAGCGCAGGTCGTTGACGAACATCGCGCCGTCGAACCTGTAGGGGAACACCAGATGCTTGGTGCCGAACTCGAACAGCGCCAGCAGCGCATTCGCGGTCATGACGACATGGATGACGAGCTGCAGCCAGGCAAAGGTCTTCTCGTCATCCTCGCTGAGGAGCAGCACGAGCAGCGCCGGGGCGACGAAGGTGTCGATCATGCCGGCCATGCCGGGGCGCTGCCTGAGGATGACGACAAAGAGAAGCACCGTTGCTATCACCGCCATCAGCATCGTTGCCGGCCGCTTGTTGGTGACGTGGACCACATAGCCGACCGGATTGCCGAAGGTGCAGGATCGCCAGATGAAGATGAGCACGAAAAGATAGGTAGACGGGTGGATTTTGCTCAGCGCGCTGCCTTGCAGGCCGTCGTAATTATAGCCGGCCAGCCACAGCATGCCCCCGGAGACGGAAAACAGAAGCAGCACCGCCAAGGTGATGCCGATCCGGGTCAGCGCATCGACGGAGACGATGCGCCGGCCGGCCATGCCGTAACCCGAAACGGGGTCAGGCCGGGCAGGACCAGCCGGGATCGAGGCCATATCAGGCCGCCTCGTCGACCAGCATGGCGCCCGTCGGCAGCCGCCCCATGACCGAGACTGCTTCGGAGGTCGAGGCGACGTCGCGCAGCGGCGTTGCGTTCAGCCTGGCCACGAGCAGGATCTCGTCGGCCATGGCGACCAGCGGCAGGACGTTGAGGTCGTCGGCCAGCGCACCGCCGTCGACGACGACGAGCTCGAAACTGTGGTTGGCCTCGGCCAGCATGCGGTGGGCGAAATAGAGCGCCTGGGCTTCCTGGAACACCGCGGTCGGCCGGCCCCGGCCGACAAGCGCCACGGGGCTGCCGGGCGCATAACGGCTGACGGCCTCGAGCGAATATTCGCCACGCAGCACGTCGAGCACGCCGGGCTGCGGGTCCTTCTGGTCCTTGCCGGCATTGATGTCGATGAACAGCACGCGACGGCCCCTGGCCGCCGCGGCGTTGGCGAGCTGCCATGCGACCCTCGACCGCTGCGCCCTGTCCTCGGGCGGCGACGCCACCAGGATCGAAGGCACCAGCGGCCAGTCGGGCGGGCGCCTGGTGGCGGCGGCGATGCGTTGCAGCGCCAGCCCGGCAACGGCGTCGGTCTTCTGGGCGGCCGCGCCGGAGCGGCGGCGTCCCCTGCCCGGCAGCACGCCAAGCACCGGCGCTTCGATGGCCGACTGCATCTGGTTGGCGGAAAGCACGGTCGGCGAAAGATATTCGGCGATCAGCGCCATGCCGATGCCCAGCGCCAGCCCGCCGAAGATAGCGCCGAAGACAAGCAACCCCTTCGGCGGCCAGCTCTTCTTCAGCGCCGGCATGGCCTGCGAGATGATGCGGGCATTGGTGCTGTTGACGTTGGTCTGCTCGCGCGTTTCCTGGGCGCGCTGCAGGTAATTGGCATAGACGGTGCGCACGGCATCGAGATCGCGCTGCAGCTCGCGCAGCTTGACCGACGCCTGGTCGGTGTCGAGCGACTTGCCCTTCAGCGACGCCATCTTGGCCTCCAGTTCCTTCTGGTTGGCCAGGGCGCGCTCATAATCCGTCTCGGCGGCGGCGACGAGGCGGCCGAGTTCACGGGAAATCAGCTTGCGCAGGTCGCTCAATTGCTGCTGCGCCGAGATCATCGAAGGGTGACGCGGCCCGAGCGCGGTGCCGAACTGCGATATCTGATCGACGAGCGTTGCCTCCTGCGCCCTGAGGCCGGCGATGACCGGCGAGCGCATCGCCTCGGAGGTCGCGTCCGGCGCGCTGCCCTGCCGGCGCAGCTGATCGACCTGCGCCTTGAGCTGCGCCGTTCGGGTCTGGGCGGCGGTCAGCTGCGTGTTGAGGTCGGTCAGTTCCTGGTCGCTCACCAGGTTGCCGGCGGCCATCACCATGTTGTGCTCGGCCTTGTAGGTCTCGACGGCGTTGGCAGCCTGCTCGACGCGCTTGCGCTGGTCTTCCAGCCGGGCGCTGATCGCATCGGAGGCGTCGGCGGCGGCTTTCGAACGCGCCGCCGCCTGATCGTCGAGATAGGCCTGAGCGATGGCGTTGGCGAGCTTCGCCGCGAGCTCGGCGCTCTTGGCGGTGACAATGATGTTGAGGACCAGCACCTTGTCGTCGCGCTTCACGGCAAGGCGGCGGCGCAACGCGTCGAGCGTCTCAGCCGTCCTGTCGCCGTCGTCGGAGCCGAAGACCGTGCCCAGCCAGCGGTCGAGCACGCCCTGCCCGTTGAATTCCGGGTTGTGGGTCAGATCGGTCGCCGCGATGGCGCGCAGAAGGACGCTGTTCGATTGCGCCACGCTCACCTGGCTTTCGACCTGGGTGATGCCGCCATCCGGCGAAATGCGGCTCGGATTGACATCGTTGGTGACGACCTGGAGATCCTGCGGATCGATGATGATCTGTGCCGTCGAGGAGTAGAGCGCCGGCGTCAGCATCGTATAGACAAGCGTCACCGCGGTGAGCAGCGCGACGGTGAGAAGGATCAGGAAACGGCCGCGCAACAGGATGCGGCCGAGATCGCCAAGTTCGACCGTGGCTTGCGCGGGCGCGGGCGCGTGATAGGCCGGCGCCGGCGCAATCGCCTCCGGAGCGTTCTGCTGAGGCACCATGAGCAGGGGTGGTTGCAAAGGTCGCTCCGACAACGCTCCATCGGCCGGCAAAGATAACAATGCGGCGTTGGCCTAGCTATTCCCGGCAACGATTAAAACACTGTTAATTATGTTCTTAAATTGATGCGGCCGTGGCACGAAGTTTGCACCAACAGAGTGCAAGTTAAGTGCAACCAAATCAGGAGACATCGTGCGCATGCGGCGGGAACTCGACCTGGCGGATCGGCTCGCCAGCCCCGGACGTGAGTCGCTCCGGTGTCGGCCATGCGCCTGAATCTACGCCTCAACGGCGAGCGCGTGCGCGCTTTTCATGTGGCGCTGGCTGAACGGCTGTCGCGGCTGCCCGGCGTGGAGCTTGCCGTAGACGCGCGTCCGGCGCCCGGCGGTGTGCCGCGCAGTGCCGAAGCACTGTTCCAGCTTGAGACGCTTATCCATCGGCTGCCCGCCAATGGGACGGCAAAGGGTGTGCCACTTTCCACACTGGCCAGCCATGCGAAACCATCCGGGCCGGCCGATCTCACGATCGATCTCGTCGGCGACGTCGAGCCGCAGGGCCGGCGGGTCTGGCGCCTGGCCTATGACGGCGTCTGCGGCGAGGAGGCCCTGCTGGCGCTGATCCTTGCCGGCCGCACGCCGCGCGTCCGTCTGGAACAGAACGGCGCGACAGTTTCCGAAGGACGGCTCGGCACCGAATATCACGGCATAGCGCTGGCTTCCTTCCAGGACATGCTGGCGCGCACAGCCAGCCTGATCGTCGCGGCGGTCAACGGCGCGGCGCGCTCCCCGCTTCCGGTGCTGCCCGAACCGTCATCGGAGCCGCCGGCTCCGGCCTTGCCGTCGGCCACGAAGATCGGGGTGCGTGCGGCCAAGGCGGCGGCGCGCCGCATCGTCCAGCAGATCTATCATCTGTGCTACAACGCCCCGCACTGGCGGGTCGGCTGGCGCGAGAGCAGCGGCAAGGACCTATATGAGCTGCGCGCCCATCCGCAATCGGGCTGGCGCGACTTGGCCGACGACGGCAGCCGCTTCTATGCCGACCCGTTCCCGGTGCTTTACCGCGGCCAGGTGACATTGTTCGTCGAGGACTACATCCACCGCACCGGCAAGGCGATCCTGTCGGCGGTGGCCTTCGGTCCGTCCGGACCAGTCGGCACTCCGAAGCCGGTGCTGGAGCTGCCTTACCATCTCTCCTACCCCTTCGTGTTCGAGCGCGACGGCGAGATGTGGATGGTGCCGGAGAGTTCGGCCAACCGGACGGTCGACCTCTACCGCGCCACCGCTTTCCCGGGCGGCTGGGTGAAGGAAGCGACGCTACTGTCGGACATCGTGGCCAGCGACGCCACGCTCACCGAGCATGGCGGGCGCTGGTGGATGTTCGCTACCGTGCGCGACGGCGGCGGTGCCTTCTCGGACCAACTGCATCTGTGGTCGGCGCCGGATTTCCGTGGGCCGTGGATACCGCATCCGAAGAACCCGTTGTTGATCGACGTCGCCTCGGCGCGACCGGCGGGCCGCATGGTCAGCCGCAACGGCCAGCTCCTGCGCCCGGTGCAGGACTGCCGCAGGAGCTATGGCGCCGCGCTCGGCATCGCGCGCGTCACGCAGCTCGACGAGAGCGGCTTCGGGCAGGTCGTCGAAACGATCCTCAACCCCGGCGCCGGTTGGGCCGGCCGCAAGCTGCACACGCTCAACGAGGCGGGCGGACTGGAATTCATCGACGGTTCGGCAATGGCGCCGCGCTGGAAACGCACACAGATACAGGACCCCATGCCTACGGCCGGTGGAGAAAAGACATGAGCATCGCAGAAGATCGCGAAACACCTGCCGTGCCGGCCGTTCGGACCGAAGTCGAAGTGGCGATCGTCGGGGCGGGACTCGCCGGAACCGTGCTGGCTCTGTCGCTCGCCAGAGCGGGCCGCAAGGTCGCATTGGTCGATCCGCATCGCATCCACCATGACGAATTCCGGGCCGAGAAAACCCGCGCGGAGCAGATGGGATTGTTCGAGAAGCTCGGGCTCGGCCCGGTTTTCAGGTCGCTCGTTACGCCGATGACGGATCTCCATGTTTTCCGCTTCGGCCAGTTGTTCGAGCGCAAGCAGGCCTGGGAATACGCCTTTTCCTACACGCCGCTGGTCAACGGCCTGCGCGCCGCGCTGCCGCCGCAAGTGCCGCTGACGGTAGGCAAGATCGCCGAAGTCTCGACCGGACCGGACCGGCAGCGCCTGGTGCTCACCGACGGCTCAGTGATCGAAGCCCGGCTCTTGGTGGTAGCCACCGGTTACAGTGAGGCGGTGCGGCGCGCCATCGGCGTCGAGCGCATCGAGGAATCGAAGGCGCATTCGCTGACGATGGGGTTCGACCTGGCGATCTCGCCACAGGAATTCGGTCTGCAGTCCCTCACCTTCTACGGGAGGCAGATCGCCGACCGCATTGCCTTCCTTACCATCTTCAGGATCGGCGAGCGGATGCGGGCCAACATGTTCGTCTACCGGACCGTCGCCGATCCATGGGTGCGGGCGTTCCGTGAAAACCCGCAAAAGATGCTGCTGGAACTGATGCCGGAGATAGCCGCGCGATGCGGCAACTTCGCCGTCGCCAGCGAGGTGGAAGTGAGGCAGGTCAGCCTGACGACGACGCGGGGGCACCGCCGCGACGGCGTCGTCTTCATCGGCGATGCGTTCGCCACGACCTGTCCAGCGCAAGGCGACGGCATCCACCGCGTGCTTACCGATGTCGATTGCCTCAGCTCGACGCATATCCCCGCCTGGCTCGAAACGCCCGGCATGGCGGCCGATAAGATCGGCGCCTTCTACGACGATCCGGTCAAGATCGCCGCCGACGAAAGAGCCATGCGCGCCAGCATCTATGCCAGGCGGATCACGACCGAGACCGGGCTGGAATGGCGCCTGCGCCGCCTGCGCAACAACACTGCGCGGCACCTGATGATATTCGCCCGCCGGTTTCGGGAAGCGGGAAAACCGAGCGACGCAAGGCTTGGCGTAACAGGGGTTGCTTTCGACCACTCCGACGAGGCAGGTCAGGAATTGCCCGCCGGGCCGCGCTTGGGAACATAATATTGAGCGAGCTTACGAATCCGTAAGTCGCGCTTCATGGCGAAGCTGGCTTAATTTTCACGTGAGCAGTGTCTCCTGCTCGGCGGGACAGCACTCCCGTCGCACGAACGGCCCGCTGCCGCCTCTATCGTTTCGGCAGCGGGGCTATCGTCAGGCGGCTCACACAAAGCGGATTAACCTAATTTTTCGTTGCTACCCGGCTCGCGCCTGGGTTGCTTGAGATTGTTCATACCACCCAAGATATTCACGGCATGAGCTGTGGAGCGCAAGCATGAACACCATGCAGGACCACGAAACACCTGCCGTCCAGGCTGGTTCGGCCCAAATCGACGTTGCGATCGTCGGCGCCGGGCTGGCGGGTACGAGCTTGGCCGCGGTGCTGGGCAAGGCCGGCCGCAAGGTGGCGCTGATCGACCCCCATTTGGTCCATCACGACGAGTTCCGCGCCGAGAAGATCGGCATGAAGCAAATGCAGGCTTTCGAGAAGCTTGGACTCGGGCCTGCTATCAGGCCCTTGGTCACGCCGGTGACCGGCACCCATGTCTTCCGCCTCGGCCAATTTTTCGAGCGCGAACGGAAATGGGAGTTCGGTTTCTCCTACGGTGCGCTGCTCAATGGGATGCGGCAGGCCCTGCCGGCCGAAGTTCCGCTGACTGTGGGCAAGGTTGCCGAGGTCTCGACCGGGCCGGACTGGCAGCGCCTGGTTCTCGCTGACGGCTCCGTCATAGAATCCCGCCTTCTGGTGGTGGCCACCGGCAACGGCGAGACGGTGCGACGCGCCATCGGCATGGAGCGTATCGAGGAATCGAAGGCGCATTCGATGTCGATCGGGTTTGACCTCGCGATCACGCCGCGGGAATGCGCCTATCCGGCGATCATCTGTTATCCTCGGCGGCCGGCCGACCGGGTCGCCTATCTCAGCGTCTTCCCGATCGGCAACCGCATGCGGGCAAACCTGTTCCTCTACCGCACCGTGGCGGAAGAGTGGACGCGAGCGTTTCGCGAAAATCCCCAAGCCGTGCTTTGCGAAATGATGCCGGAGGTGGCCGCACAATGCGGCAATTTCGGCGTCGTCGGCCCCGTCGAGGTGAGACAGGTCAGCCTGACGACGACCAGGGCGCATCGCCGCGCCGGGGTCGTCGCTATCGGCGATGCGTTCTGGACAACTTGCCCGACGCCTGGCGTCGGCATCAACCGCGCGATGACGGATGTCGACCGGCTCGCTTCGACCTATATTCCCGCCTGGCTGGAAACGCCCGGCATGGACGTGGACAAGATCTGCGCCTTCTACGACGATGCCGTGAAGGTCACGACCGACCAAGCCGGCATGCGCTCCAGCATCTATGCCAAGCGGATCACCATAGAAACCGGGCTCGAATGGCGGCTGCGCCGCCTGCGCAACAACACGGCGCGCCAGTTGATGATCCTCGGCCGCAAGATAAGCCGCCGCGAAGAGCTGCCGGCGCCGAGCGCAGCGTAAAGCCGAGATCCCAAACGCGGACAGGCCGGCGGGACAGCGCTCCCTCCTGCCCTGCCGGGCGGAGGGAGATTGGCTGTGCCGGTCGCTTCGCCCTATCTTCAGACTCCAACAAGGATGGCGACCATGACCCGCATCCGGGCGATGACGAGGAACGACCTTGCCGATGTCTCGCGGCTGCTCGGCCAATCCTGGCGGCGGACCTATGCGCCGATCATGGGCGACGAGACCGTGGCCAGGCTCTCCGACGAAAGGCACGCACCGGAAAGGCTCGCGGCTGAGCTCGACGACGAGGACAAGATGTCCTTCGTCGCCGAACGCGCCGACGGCTCGATCGCCGGCTATGCCATGGCAGCGATGGACGAGAAAGGCGACGTGACGCTGGAGCGGCTCCACATCGAGCCGCAGGCGTTCGGCAGCGGCCTCGCGGTCGACCTGCTGCATGCGGTGCTTGCGGCGCATGCCGGCATTCCCTCGATTGCGCTGGAGGTGATCGAGGGCAATGACCGCGCGATCGCCTTCTACCGCAAGCACGGCTTCGAGGGGGTCGAACGCCGGGAAGCGGCTCACGGCGTCGGCGGCCACGCCTCGCTGATCATGCGCCGCATGCTGCCGATGGCTTAGAGCTTTGTTTTTTGTCGCAATTCCAGACGGAAAACCGCTCACACTTTTCCTGGAATTGCTCTAGATCAGGCCGCGGCCCGCATGCGCAACGCCTGCATGACGCTTTCCTCAAACACCCCAGGCGCCCTGCCCGCTCCGGCCAGTTGGGCCGCATCCCAGCTTCGGCTCAGGCTGCCGTCGGCCATCAGCACCGCGCGATTGCAGAGCGCCGGCACGGCCTCCACCACATGGGTCGAGACGATGGCGGCATGCCGCCCGCTCGCGCAGAGCGCGGTGATCACGCGTTTCACCTCCCAGGCGGCGACCGGGTCGAGGCCGTTCAGCGTCTCGTCGAAGATCAGAAGCGGCGGCCGGCCGAGAAGCGCTGCGACGATCGCGATCTTGGCTCGCGTGCCAAGGGAATATTCGGCGATCGGGCGGTCGATCCAGCGTCCAAGGTCTAGTCGCTCCAGGAGGTCGCCGCCCGGCAGGTCGCCGCTTGGCAGGTCGTTTGGCGCGCAGCCACGGATCGAGGCGACGAGCTCGACATACTGGCGTCCCGAAAGCGGCGCAGGCAGTTCGTGCGGCTCGATGGCGAGGCCGAAGCCTGCCTTGGCGCGTTCCGGCGCGGCGGCGAGGTCGATGCCTTCGATCGCCACGCTGCCGCCGATCAACGGGATCTGGCCGGTGATCGCCCTGATGAGCGTCGACTTGCCCGAGCCGTTGGCACCGAGCAGGCCGACTATATCGCCCCAACGGAGCGAAAGATCGATGCCGCGAACGACAATGCGCCCGCGATAGCCGGCGCTGAGCTCTTTAACGTTGAGGACTTCAGCCATTGCGATATCTCTGTCGGGTTCGGTGCCACAAGAAAAACACGAGCGCCGCCAAGCCGATCAGCACGGTACGGCCATATTCGAGCGTCTCGTAGCCGGCATAGGCGAGCGCGCCGGCGAAACTCAGCATTGCGACGAAGGGCGCATTGAGGAAATAGGCGCCGAACACCGCATAGGCGGCGTTCAGCACCAGCAGCCAAAGGCCGCTCGCGACCGGCACCGACCAGGCCGACGGTTCGGCCGCGAGCGCCGCGTCGGCCGGCAGCAGAAAGAAGGCGAGCGACAATTGCAGCGGCAGTCGTACCAGCCGCAGCCATACGCGGGTAAAGCCGATGGGCGCCGTGCGCAGCACCGGCGAGCCGAGCGGCTGGCATCGCAGGCTGAGCATGAAAACAAAAATGCCGCCCGCCAGGCCTGCGACAGCCGGCCGGCCCAGCCGTTCGGCCGGCCAGGCTAGCCCACACGCCAAGGATGGCGGCAAGCCCGAGCAGCAGGCTGGCGGCCGCCAGCTTCCAAGACGGCCGTATATTGCCGGCCGGCAGTTTCCAGGCCCAGCTGGAAAGCCAGCTTGGACGCGCCCGGTCGAGGCGGCGCAGCCAGGGCCTTCCGACCGGCGCCGGCTCGCTCGCCGCATCGACGACAAGGCGCGGCCGCCGCCGCAGGCGCCAAAGGGCTGCCATGCCGAAGCTCAAGGCAAACAGGATCGCCGCGCCCAGGCCCCAGGCCGGCGCCAACGGCTTTCCGATGACGGCGCAGGCGAAGCCGACCGCCGTGGCGATCACCAGCGTGAGTGGAAGGCCGAGCGCGAAGGCTCCCACCGCCGCCATGCGACGGCGCTCCGCCGAAGCGAGCGGCAGCGCCTTGAGGAAGGGGGCAAAGGCGCGAGAAAGGCAAAGGCACGACATTGCATTGCCTGCCAGGCATCCCAGCGCGGCGAAAGCGACTGGCAGTCCAAGCATCCACAGAAGCTGGTCGTGCCGCAGTTTCGGACCCGCGGCATGCAGAGCGACGACAATATCCGCAACCGCGTAAGCCAGAAGTCCACCGCCGCCGAGCGCAATCCAGGCGAGATCGCGGCGCCGCATTGCGCGCAGGCCGACGACCAGCTCGCGCCAGAGCAATATCAGGACAAGCCTGTCGTGCCGCATTGGCCGTCACCACAGTGGAATCGCCACCGGCAAGGATGGCGACGATTGCGCCGTCAATAGGGCCAGCGCTGGACGCATTCACGCCCGGCCCTATAATTTAGCCGGATCGAAAATTCGGCGGAGCAAGACGCATGAGTCTCGGCAAACAGAAACTCGGCAGCCAAGGGCTCGAAGTCTCTGCCATCGGCCTCGGCTGCATGGGCATGAGCCAGGCCTATGGTCCGGCCGACGAGGCGGAGTCGATCGCGACGATCCACCGGGCGATCGAGCTCGGCTGCACTTTTCTCGACACGGCCGAGGTCTACGGCCCCTTCGTCAATGAGGAGCTGCTTGGACGCGCGCTGAAAGGGCGACGAGACCAGGTGACGATCGCGACGAAATTCGGCTTCCGCATCGTCGACGGCAAGCAGGCCGGCCTCGACAGCCGGCCCGAGCATATACGCGAGGTGGTCGATGCTTCGCTCTCGCGGCTCGCCACGGACCGCATCGACCTCCTTTACCAGCACCGCGTCGATCCCGCCGTGCCGATGGAGGATGTCGCGGGCGCGGTCGGCGAACTGGTGACCGAGGGCAAGGTGCGCTTCTTCGGCCTGTCGGAAGCGGGCATTGCCAACATCCGCCGCGCGCATGCCGTGCATCCGGTCTCGGCGCTGCAGAGCGAATATTCGCTTTGGGAGCGCAACCTCGAGTCCGAGATCATCCCGGCGCTGAAGGAGCTCGGCATCGGCCTGGTGCCGTTCGCGCCGCTCGGCCGCGGCTTCCTCGCCGGCGACGTCAAGCGCGCGGAAGACTATCCGGAGGGCGACTTTCGGCGCGGCGATCCGCGCTACCAGGGCGAGAATTTCGACCTGAATGTAGCGGCAGCGGCCACGGTGCGCGACATCGCCGACGCCAAAGGCGTCAAGCCCGGCCAGATCGCGATCGCCTGGCTGCTCGCCAAGGGCCCGGATTTCGGCATCGACATCGTGCCGATCCCCGGCACCAAACGCCGAACCTATCTGGAGGAGAATGTCGCGGCAGCCGACATCACGCTCGACGCCACCGAGATGCTGGGCCTCGACATGGCGCTGACCCCCGATAAGGTGTCGGGACAGCGATACAACGAACGGACGATGTCATTGGTGGACCGGTAGAAGCTGGCTAACTCCCCTCGGGGAATTGGGCGGCGGCCCTACTTCTTCTTGCAGTCCGCCATCGCCTCCATTGCCTTCCTCGCTTCGCCCTCGCTGGCATATTTCTTCTTGCCGAGATCGACGACAAGCGTGCCGTCGGGCTTCTTGGGCACGATCTCGCATTGCTTCGACACGGCGTCCCTGGCGACCCAGTATTGCTCGGCTGCCATGACAGGCAGGCTCATGATGCCGGTGGCGAGGATTGCGACGGGGATGGTGCGAACCATTGCGGATCTCCATGGCTCTGGGTTGGAACGCAACGCGAAACAAGCGGCCGCCGATTGGGCGAGGCCCGACACGGTGCCTTTTGGAGAACGCCCTGTCCGCCGCTGTGTTCCGGCGGCTCAGGCGCGCGAATGCGGATCGATGCTGTAAGGATGCACCGGATAATCCGGTCCGATCGCCTCGCTGACGCGCCCCATCCAGGCATCGACCGCGGGATAGTCGGCGAGCGAGAAACCGCAGTCTTCGGCGCGGTGGCTGTAGGCGTAGACGGCGATGTCGGCGATGCTGAGCGCATTGCCGACCAGGAATTGCGTGTCGGCCAGGCTACGCTCCAGCGCACCCAGCGCGCGCACGCCCGCCTCGCGCTTGCCGGGAGCCAGCGCCTTGTTGCGCTCCAGGCGGCCGGTCAGCGTCCAGTAGCGCAACGAGCCGATGACGGGCTCGACATGGTACTGCTCGAAGAACAGCCACTGCATCACCTTGGCGCGGGCAAAGCGGTCCGACGGAAGGTAGGGCGTGCCCTCGGCTAGATAGGTCAGGATCGCGTTCGACTCGGCGATCGCCTCGCCGTTTTCCAGTCCGAGCACGGGCACCGCGCCCGCCGGTTGAGCTTCAGGAAGGCCTCCGTGTGGCTCTCGCCCTCGAAGATCGAGACGATACTGGTTTCGTAGGCGATGCCCAGCAGGCCGAGCAGGACGCGAATTTTCCAGGCATTTTGCGAAGGGAAATAGTCATAGAGCGTGAGCATGGCGGTCCTCCATTGGTGGGACTGCTTCGCATGGAGAACGAAGGAGCACCACCCGATTCAGGCACTGCTGCCAAGAGGGATATCAGCGGCGTTGATGCCTCACCGCCTTGCAATATCCTTCGCCACCGCCTGCGCCTCTATGCCGATCTCGCGCAGCAGGCCGGTGACCGGATTGTAGAAGCCGACAAGATAGATGCCGAGCTGCGCCGCGCGGGCGTTCACGCCGCTCTTGTCCGGCCTGAGCTCAGCCGGCAGGAAGGCGTCGTAGCCCGGACGGTAGCCGGTTGCGAAAATCGCCACGTCGAACTTCTTCTCCACCCCGTCGGCGAATCTCACGCCGTCCCGGGTGAAGCCCGCAACGTCCGGCGCAATGCTGATCCGACCCTGCTTGATCGCCGCCACCGTGCCGACATCGATCACCGGGATGCGGCCGGCATCGATCCCTTGCAGGATGCCCTGCTTCGGCCGGACGATCCCGTATCGCTCCAGTCGCCCCAGCGCCAGATCGAGGATCTTGGGAAACATCCAGTCGTTCAGCGCCCGCGGCATCGGCCGGCTGGCGATGCCCACCATGTGGATCGGCAGGCCGAACAGCTGGCGCGGCACGATGTGGACGCCCTTGCGCACCGAGATGGTCGGGTGGGCGCCGCTCTCGGCAAGATCGAGCGCGATCTCCGCGCCCGTGTTGCCCATGCCGACGACCAGCACGTTTTTGCCGACATAGGGTGCTGCCTCTGTGTAGGCGGCGCTGTGCAGCACCTTGCCCCCGAAAGCTTCGACTCCGGAGAAGCTCGGCATGACCGGTTGGGCGTTGTTGCCGGTGGCGACGACAATTTTGCGGGCATTGAAGAGCCCGGCATCGGTCTGGACCAGCAGGCTCTCGCCTTCGCGGCGGACCGATTTAACCGTGACGCCGAAGCGCGGCCTGAGTCCGAAACGCTCGGCATAAGCCTCGAGATAGGCCACGACCTTCTCGCGTGGCACATAACGCGGATAGCTCCTCGGAAACCGCACGAAGGGCAGCGACGAGAGGGATTTCACCGTGTGCAGGTGCAGCCGCCGGTAATGCCGGCGCCAGGACGGCGCAACCTCATCGGCCCTTTCAAGAATGATGAAATCCTGCCCAGCCTTTTTGAGGCAGGCGGCAACGGCGAGCCCGGCAGGGCCGGCGCCGACGATGACGACATTGGTATCCAAAGGCCTCTCCTCCCGCCCAAGCGGCAAAAGCTAAGACGGGAGGTGTGCGGCGACAAGTAGGGAGAAGCACCTAGAGGTGGCGCTCTACTCCACGGCCGGCGCCTCGGGCTCGTCCTCGGGAGGTTCTAGGATTTCGATCAGTTTCGCCACGCGGGCGCCGGGCATGGCGTGGCCTTCATTGACGAGCGCCTCGTCGGCGCCGATCCAGGCGAAGGCCTCGCGCAATTCCTCGAGGCTGGCGCCGGTGAGCGCGATATCGGCGATGACGGCCTCGTCGACCGGTCCAAGCACGGAAATGATCTCATTGCGGGTCATCTTGTCCTCCCCCATGGGTCGAGACGATTGCCCAAGGAAACGACCGACCGGTGGGGCGGGTTCCGAAAATCCGCGGGCCGGCTTCTTCCAAAGGAGGCCCAATGCTATGGCTCGCCTATGAAGCCAGCCCTTCTCTTTGCCGCCCTGCTCCTGTCCACGCCGGCACTTGCCGATTGGAAGCCCATCGAGAAGATCGAGACTTATGCCGTCTCAGGCGAAAGCGCTGAGCAGCTCTACCTCTCGATCGGCGAGAATGGACCGAAGGTCGGCACGGATTCGGCCGGCAACGCCCGGCGGGTCATCGCGCACACTTTTTTCAAGCTGACCTGGCAGCGCGACTACCAGCCGCAAGGCGATGCCTGTGTGCTGAAGACGGCGCGGCCGAAGCTGATCATCACCTACACGGTGCCCAAGCCGGCGGGAAAACTTGGCTCAGCATTGCAGGCGCGCTGGGACACATTCGCCGCCGGGCTGATCGCGCATGAGAAGGTGCACGGCGCCGGCATCGTCGACATGGTGGACAAGATCGTCGCCTTCAGCACCGGCCTCACGGCCGAGAACGATCCCGGCTGCAAGAAGATCCGGGCGGAGCTGACGGCCCATCTCGACCAGCTCTCCAAGGCGCAGCGCCAGGGCAGTCGCGACTTCGACAAGGTGGAATTCGGACAGGACGGCAACATGCTGAAGCTGATCGCGGCGTTTCTGGGCGGAGGCTGAGAACGAAGGCATGAGCGGCAGCGACCGCCCTGCTCTTGCGCTATGGCGGAAGTAATGCGCGTCCTGGACGGATAGCGGCCAAATCCCGTCGGCGATGTAAATCGGCGGGAGTCGGCTTTTCCCGGACACGCTGAAATCTATTACATTAACGAGTTCTAATATTCACCGGCAGTCATTTGAAAGATGGGTCGGCGGTCCTTCGGCAACTGGCTGGATCCACTTCGCTTCAGCGCAGCCTTCGCTCAACTGTCTTCAACCACGAAAGTAAGCAAGGCGCGCCGCCGCTTTACAGGCGGATGTGGTAGCGCTACCGTTTCACAGTCGCGTGACCCGGGGGGAGCTGGGGCAATGTCGCCGACGCCAGTGGTGGGTGCTTGCCGGCATCCGTTTCAGCCACACCTTGATTGGAACGGCTCCCCGCGAGATTCGCAGGGACCATCGGGAGGAGTTCGATGGCGTCTGTCGCGATTGGCGATGTCTACAAATCGTTCGGGGCCGCCCAGATCCTGCATGGCGTCAGCGTCGACATAGACGACGGTGAGTTCGTCACGCTGGTGGGACCCTCTGGCTGCGGAAAATCGACGCTTCTCAGAATGATTGCAGGCCTGGAAAAAATCTCGCGGGGACACATCTCGATCGGCAGCCGTATCGTCAATGACGTTGCGCCGAAGGAGCGCGACGTCGCCATGGTTTTCCAGAACTACGCGCTCTACCCGCATATGACGGTTGCCGAGAACATGGCGTTCTCGCTCATGCTCAAGGGTGTCCCGAAGGCTGAAAGCGATGCCGGGGTGAAGCGGGCGGCCGAAATCCTCGGGCTGGTGCCGCTTCTGTCGCGCTATCCCCGCCAGCTTTCGGGCGGCCAGCGCCAGCGCGTCGCGATGGGCCGGGCAATCGTGCGCAATCCGCAGGTGTTCCTGTTCGACGAGCCGCTCAGCAATCTCGACGCCAAGCTGAGGGTCCAGATGCGGGCCGAAATCAAGGAACTGCACCAGCGGCTGAAGACCACCACGGTCTATGTCACCCACGACCAGATCGAGGCCATGACCATGGCGGACAAGATCGTGGTCATGCATGACGGCCTCGTCGAGCAAATCGGACCGCCGCTCGAGCTCTACGACCGGCCGAACAACCTGTTCGTGGCAAGCTTTATCGGCTCGCCCGCCATGAACCTGCTCAAGGGCGCATTCGCCAATGATGGCCCACCGTCGTTCAGGGGCGCGGGAGGCATTTCCGTGCCTTTGCGGAAGCCTCCCTCCATCGGCAACGGCGAAGCCATGGTGCTCGGAGTACGACCCGAGCATCTGCGGCTGGCCGACGACGGCATTCCGGTCAAGGTGGCGGTGATCGAGCCGACCGGGTCGGAAGTGCAGATCATCGGCCGGACGGCCGGCGGGGAGGACATCGTCGCCAATTTCCGCGAGCGCCATTCCTTCGCGCCGGGAGAAACCATTCGGCTGTCGGTCGACCCTGGCCCGATCCACCTGTTCCACGGCGAAACCGGCAAGCGAATCGAGACGGCGCGATGAAAACCAGGCAACGACAGAGCAACAGGAGGAAACAAGAATGAAGTTCACCAGACGCGATGTAATCCGCACGACCGCAGCCGCGGCGGCCGGAGCCCTGGGCAGCCGCTTCGTCGGCTCGAGCGCTTTCGCCCAGGAAGGCCTGACATACAAGCCCGAGGAAGGTGCCAAGCTCAGGCTGCTGCGCTGGTCGCCCTTCGTGCAGGGCGACGAGGATCAGTGGCTGAAGAATACCAAGCGGTTCACCGAGGCGACGGGCGTGGAGGTGCGCGTCGACAAGGAAAGCTGGGAAGACATCCGTCCCAAAGCGGCGGTCGCCGCCAATGTCGGCTCCGGCCCCGACCTGATGTTCGTCTGGTTCGACGACCCGCACCAGTATCCCGACAAGCTGCTCGATGTGACGGAACTGGGTGATTATCTCGGCAAGAAGTATGGCGGCTGGCATGACGGCCCGAAACAATATGCGACGCGCGAGGGCAAGTTCATCGGCTTGCCGCTGGCCACCATCGGCAACGCCATCGTCTACCGCGAAAGCTGGGTCAAGGAGGCAGGCTTCTCCGAATTCCCCAAGGACACGGCCGGTTTCCTGGAACTTTGCAAGGCGTTGAAGGCGAAAGGCCATCCCGCCGGCTTCACCCATGGCCACGGCGTTGGCGACGGCAACAATTACGCACATTGGCTGCTGTGGAGCCACGGCGGCCAGATGGTCGACGAAGCCGGCAAGGTGACGATCAACAGTCCGCAGACGCTCAAGGCGATCCAGTATGCGCAGGAGCTCTACAAGACCTTCATCCCCGGCACCGAAAGCTGGCTCGACGTCAACAACAACCGCGCATTCCTGGCCGGGGAAGTGAGCGTGATCGCCAACGGCATCTCTGTCTACAACACAGCAAAGGTCAACAAGGACAAGGACCCGAAGCTGGCCGAGATCGCCAAGGACATCCGCACCACCAACATGCCGATCGGTCCGGTCGGGAAATCGGTCGAGCTTTTCCAGGTGACTACGGCTGTCATCTTCAACTACACGCCCTATCCCAATGCCGCCAAAGCCTATCTGCAGTTCATGTTCGAGGACCCGCAAATGTCCGACTGGATCACTTCGTCGGCGGGCTATTGCTGCCAGACGCTGAAAGCCTTCGACAACAACCCGGTTTGGAAGGCCGACCCCAACAATGCGGCCTACGCGAAAGCCTCGGCGACGCTGCGCCCCAACGGCTATGCTGGGCCACTCGGCTACGCATCCGCCGCGACAATGGCTGATTACGTGCTGGTGGACATGTTCGCCAAGGCGGTGACGGGCCAGGCGACGCCGCAGGAAGCGATGGAAGAGGCCGAAAAACGCGCCAACCGCTACTACCGCGTCTGATCCTGGCATAGTTGAAGCAGGATGACCGCGCTTTGCGGGCTTACGCAAGCCAAGCGCGGTCAGCCACAGTTCCACCCGCATAACAAGGAGCCCGCGCCATGACCGTGCCGTCTGTTGCCGTCCAGTCGCGCCCGTCGATCCTGTCGCGGCTCGCCGAGAGCAGGAACGCTCTCGGCTTCGGCTTCATGCTGCCGGCGGCGGCGCTGCTCCTGGTCTTTCTCACCTATCCGCTCGGGCTCGGCGTCTGGCTCGGCTTCACCGACACACGCATCGGCCGACCGGGCATCTTTATCGGCGTCGAAAACTACGAATATCTGTGGAGCGACAGCGTCTTCTGGCTCTCGGTGTTCAACACGCTGCTCTACACGGTCAGCGCTTCGATCCTAAAATTCGTGCTCGGCCTCTGGCTGGCTCTCATCCTCAACGAGAAGCTGCCCTTCAAGTCGTTCTTCCGCGCCGTCGTGCTGCTGCCCTGGGTCGTACCGACGGTGCTGTCGGCCATCGCCTTCTGGTGGATCTACGACTCGCAGTTTTCGATCCTGTCCTGGGCGTTGCAGCAGATGGGCCTGATCGACCACCGCATCAATTTTCTCGGTGATCCGACCAATGCGCGCGCCTCGGTCATCGCGGCCAATGTGTGGCGCGGCATTCCCTTCGTCGCCATCACGCTGCTTGCCGGACTGCAGACCATTCCGCAATCGCTCTACGAGGCCGCTACGCTCGATGGCGCCAGCCGCTGGCAGCTGTTCCGCTATGTGACCCTGCCGTTGCTGACGCCGATCATAGCCATTACGATGACGTTTTCGGTGCTGTTCACCTTCACCGATTTCCAACTGATCTATGTGCTGACCCGCGGCGGACCGGTTAACGCCACGCATCTGATGGCGACATTGTCCTTCCAGCGCGGTATTGCGGGGGGCCAACTGGGCGAAGGCGCGGCAATCGCGGTCGCCATGATTCCTTTCCTGCTGGCTGCGATCCTGTTCAGCTATTTCGGGCTGCAACGGCGCAGATGGCAGCAAGGCGGCGGAGACTAACATGGCCGCGATCAAGGAAGTCGAGCGCCTGGAGACCGACGAAGGCGGCATGGGCTACCTGCAAAGCCTTCCGCGGCGGGTGGTGACGGTCTATCTGCCGCTGCTGGTGTTTCTGGTCGTCCTCCTGTTTCCGTTCTACTGGATGACGATCACGGCGGTTAAGCCCAATCTCGAGATGACCGACTACGTGAACTACAATCCGTTCTGGGTCGTGCATCCGACGCTGGAGCACATTCGCTATTTGCTCTTCGAGACTTCCTATCCAGGTTGGCTGCTCAACACGATCATCATTTCGACCGCCGCAACCTTCCTGTCGCTGGCGGCTGCCGTGCTTGCCGCCTATGCGATCGAGCGTCTGAGGTTTTCGGGCGCGCGGCAGGTTGGCCTCGCCGTCTTCCTCGCCTATCTCGTGCCGCCCTCTATCCTGTTCATTCCGCTGTCGGTGATGGTGTTCAACCTCGGTCTTTACGACACGCCGTTTGCGCTGATCCTGACCTATCCGACCTTCCTCATCCCGTTCTGCACCTGGCTTCTGATGGGCTACTTCCGCTCGATCCCCTTCGAGTTGGAGGAATGCGCGCTCATCGATGGCGCGAGCCGCTGGCAGATCCTCACCAAGATCGTGCTGCCGCTGTCGGTGCCCGGCCTGATCTCGGCCGGCATCTTCGCCTTCACCTTGTCCTGGAATGAGTTCATCTATGCGCTGACCTTCATCCAATCTTCGGAGAAGAAGACGGTGCCTGTCGGCGTGCTCACCGAACTCGTTCGCTCCGATGTCTATGAATGGGGCGCGCTCATGGCCGGCGCGCTGATCGGCTCGCTGCCGGTGGTGGTGCTCTATTCCTTCTTCGTCGAGCACTATGTTTCATCGATGACGGGCGCGGTGAAGGAATAGAAGCGCACCAGTGCCTTCCCTAAGGCATGTATCGAGGGCGAGAGCGGTTTCGGGGCAAAGATATGCGTAAGATCAAAAACCTAAAGCGTGTGATGAATCTGAAAGATCGCGACGTGCTTTAGAAACTGATTTCCACCGCATCCGCGCTCCGTTTCGCCTCGCCGTGGAACACCGCCTCGATGTTGTTGCCGTCAGGGTCGAGCAGGAAACAGGCGTAGTAGCCGGGATGGTAACGGCGCTCGCCCGGCGCGCCATTGTCCTTGCCGCCGGCGGCAAGCCCGGCGTGGTAGAAGGCATCGACCATGGCGCGGTCCTTGGCCTGGAAGGCGAGATGGTGACGGCCGGTGAGCACGCCTTGGGCGGAACGGCTGTCTGGGCTCGAGACGAACAGCTCATCGGCCCAGAAATGGTCCTCAGCGCCGCCGCCGATCGGGATGCCCAGCACTTCGAACAGGCTGCTGTAGAAGCGCCGGCTGGCCTCGATGTCGCGCACCACCAGGTGAAGGTGATCGATAAGCCGGCCGCGATAGAGTTCCATGGGATGCTCCTGGTTGAGAGGGTAAATCTAGATGGGGCGGGTATGCGGTCAATGACGGGTACTGCCGGCTGCTGACACTTCGGCCACAAGCGGGACAGCGCCCGGGACAACAAAATCGGTCCCTCAAAAAAAATCCGGATAAAAAATGCAACCAGATTGTAGGATCGGCTCGCGCCCCGGCGTCCTTCGGACGCAAACGGCCCGGTGGACTGGAAAAACCGTGCCGCATCAAACAGGATGCCTTACGGCATGGGAGCAGAACCATGAACCATTCCTATCGTTGGGTCATCGTCGCGGCCGGCGCGCTGATGACCTGCGTGGCGCTCGGCGCCATGTTTTCGCTGGCGATCTTCCTGGAGCCGATGTCGCTCGACACGAATTGGTCGCGCACTGGCATTTCCAGCGCCATGACCTTGAATTTCCTGGTGATGGGCCTCGGCGGCTTCGCCTGGGGCGCCATCTATGACCGGGTCGGCGCCAGGCCCGTGGTGCTTGCCGGCGCCGTGCTGCTTGGCCTGTCGCTGGTGGTGGCGAGCCGGGCCACCTCGCTCATCGTCTTCCAACTCAGCTACGGCATCATCGTCGGGCTGGCGGCCAGCGCCTTCTTCGCACCGATGATCGCGCTCACCACCGCCTGGTTCGACACCAACCGCAGCCTTGCCGTCTCATTGGTCTCGGCCGGCATGGGCGTCGCGCCGATGACGATCTCGCCCTTCGCCCGCTGGCTGATCACCGCCTATGACTGGCGCACCGCCATGTTCGATATCGGCGTCATGGCCTGGGTTCTGCTGCTGCCCGCCGTGCTGCTGGTGCGCCAGCCGCCGGTGGCGGTGGCGGCGAGCGGCGGCACGCCGGCGCCCGTCACCGACGGTCCCGGCATGAGCGTCGGCCAAGCGCTGCGCTCGCCGCAATTCATCGTGCTCGGCCTCACCTTCTTTGCCTGCTGCGCGGCGCATTCGGGCCCGATCTTCCACATGGTGAGCTATGCCATGTCCTGCGGCGTCGCGCCGATGGCAGCCGTGTCGATCTACAGCGTCGAGGGGCTAGCCGGCCTTGGCGGGCGCGTGCTCTACGGCGTGCTCGGCGACAGGCTTGGCGTGAAGCCGTTGCTGGTCACCGGGCTCGCCATCCAGGGGCTGGTGATCGCCGCTTATCTCACCGTCGGCCAGCTCGAGCAGTTCTACCTTCTGGCCGTCATTTTCGGCGCCACCTATGGCGGCGTGATGCCGCTTTACGCGGTGCTGGCGCGCGAATATTTCGGCCTGCGCATCATCGGCACCATCCTCGGCGCGGCCACGATGCTCTCCAGCCTCGGCATGTCGCTCGGGCCGCTTGCCGGCGGCATGATCTACGACGCCACCGCCAGCTACCACTGGCTGTTCATCGGCTCGGCGCTGATCGGACTGGGCGCAGCCGGCATCGCCATCGCTTTCCCGCCGCAGCCCAGCCGGCAGAAGCTGCAGATGGCTTGAGGAGAAAACCTGGTTCCTCGCTCCGTTAAAGGCGGGCGAGGAAACCAATCCCCTCACCCTGTCCCCGTGCCCGTGCGCACTGCCTCGCGGTCGCTCTCGTCGCGTTTCACTCGCTCGTCGGAGATCAGCACCACCGGGCATGGGCTGCGCCGCAGGACGCCGGTCGTCGTCTCGCCGAAGATCAGTTCCTTGCCCTGGCGCCGCGCCACGCCCATGACGATCAACGCAACGTTGCGGCCGGCCTGGCGAGCGATGGCATCGGCGGCGGCGGCTCTGCTGCGAATCGCCGTCTCGGTCTCGACGCCATAGCGGTCGGCAAGGGCCACGATGTCCTTCAGCACGGCTTCCCTGCGGCGGTGCGAGACGGTGTCGCGCGGCTCGTCGCGACCGACCCTGGCGACATAGAGCATCTTGACAGATGCGCCGGTGACCGCCGCTATCGCCAGCGCCAGTTCGGCGCCGCGGCGGGCGACCGCCGTGCCGTTGACCGGTACCAGTATCTTGCCGGCTTCCGGGCCGAGCCGCGGCATCTGACGGCCTGCGGTCGCAGGCTTCAACACCAGGCAGAGCGGCCCGTCGAAGGCGCCTGCGACCTCGTTCAGCCGCTGCGAGAATGCGCCTTTGGAGGTGACCGCGCGGCCGAGGCCGACGAGCAGCATGCCGTAGCCCTTGCGCGCTTCCTTGGCGACCGCCTCGGTCGAAAGCTCCTCATGCTGGCGGCGGGTGACCGGCGCTTCGCGCACCGGCGTCTCGTCGGATTTCCTGGCCGCCTCGCGGCTTTCCTCCGCACCTTTCTCGATTTCCTCCAGATGCAGGCCTTCGGTCGGCTCGGCATCGATCTCGCCGCTGGAATGCAGCACGGTCGTCGGCTTGCCGGCACCGATCACGCCGGCGAGATAGGCGGCGAAGCGGCCAACGACGCCTTCGTCGACCACAACCAGGAGCCGCTCCAGATTGGCGACGAAGCCCCGTTGGTCGATCTCCTCGCGCTCCAGGCGTTTCTTTTCCTGCTCGCTGATCGGCAGCCGGCGCAGTGCCCAGCGCAATGTCGGGGGCATGGCCAAGGTGGTGATGACCGCCATAGTGACGATCATGGTGAAGAGGTTGTGCGAGAGCACGCCCATCGACAGGCCGATCGAGGCGACGATCACCTCCGTCGAGCCTCGCGCATTCATGCCGCAGCCCACCGCAATGCCCTCGGCGCGGCTCATGCCGGCGACCTCGGCGCCGATGAAGGCGCCGCCGAACTTGCCGATCGAGGCGATCACCACCAGCGCCACTGTGAGCAGCGCGAGCTGAGGATCGGCAAGCACGGTGAGGTCGGCCGACAGGCCGGCGACGCCGAAGAACACCGGCATGAAGAGCGCCGTGATGATGCCACGCAATTGTCCTTCGATGTGACGAGACAGGATCGGCGACTCACCCACCAGTATTCCGGCGACGAAGGCGCCGAGCACGGTGTGGACGCCGATCAGGTCGGTGATCAAAGCCATTACGCCCATGATGGCGAGGATGACGGTGACCACCGCATATTCGGAGCGGAAGGTGTCGTTGGTCCAGCGGATGGCGTCGAAGACGATGCGGCGTCCGAGCGTGAAGGAAAACGCCATGAAGGCGGCAACGCCGGCAATGGTGAAGGCCAGGCTGCCGATCTCGATCCGCCCCTGGGTGGCGATGCCGATGGTGATGGCGATGATCACCCAGCCGATCGTGTCCTCGATGATCGCCGAGGAGACGATGACCTGACCGAGATCCCGGCGCATGAAATTCATGTCGCGCACCACCATGGCGACGATCTTGACCGAGGAAATGGAAAGCGCGGTGCCGAGGAACAGCCCGGCGACGATGCGCTCGCTGCCGGCGGCAAGCAGCGTGTCGGGCATGAACTGGGCGGCGATGAAACCGAGCGCGAAGGGCACGGCCACCCCCGCGGCCGAGATGGAAAAACAGGCGCGGCCGACACGGCGCACGAGCCTGAGATCGGTTTCCATGCCGGTAAGCAAGAGCAGCATCAAGACGCCGAGCTGGGCGATGGCGTTGATCATCGATTTCTGCGTGGCGTCGCCGGCAAAGACCAGCCGCTCGGCCGCCGGCCAGATCCAGCCGAGCAGCGAGGGCCCGAGCAGGATGCCACCGATCAACTGCCCCATCACCGCCGGTTGGCCCAGCGCCTCCAGCACCTCGCCGATGCCGCGGCCCACGATCAGGAGCAGAATCAGCTCGGCGAGGAAAATGCCCTCCGAGGACATGCCGGTCTTTTCGCCGGCGAAGGCGACGGCGGGCATCAAGGCGAGCCCCACAGCACCAAGCGCGATCCAGACCGACAGCGACCGGCGCTGATTGAGCATGTTGGACAATTTATGCACCCCTCGTTCTTCGCCCTCACATAACGGTCTGGCGCAAGGATCGGTTGCACGGGGGCGGCAGCCATTTCCTCGCCCCATGAAATGGGGAGAGGTGGCTCGGCGAAGCCGAGACGGAGAGGGGAGCGCCGGTTCGACCGGCAAAAGCACTTCGAAGAGGAGGACTTCCGCCCTACGAAGCCCCCTCTCCGTCCGCTTCGCGGACACCTTTCCCCCGCTTTGCGGGGGCGAGGAGACGCTTCCTACAATTCTAATCAAATGCTGCCGCCGATCTTTGTTTCTCGGTAAAGCGACTCGACGATGTTGGCCGCCAAGGCGGGGCAACAAGGAGAAGCTGATGAAAAGCGACTTTGCCGCCGCCCACCTGCACCTCGACCGGGCGTGCCATTACCTGCGCGGCGACGATGAAACGAGCCGCGCCGCGCTCGCGGCGCTCGAACTTGTGATCGAGGCCGTGGCGGCGGCCCAGCATGCCCGGCCGATTGCCGATGTGCTGCCCTTTCCGCGGCGCGCGAATGGCGGTCTTCCCCCACTTGCATCCTGATCTATCCGCCTGAAAAGGCGGGAACATTCTGGCCGACCGCACGTTGGAGAGACAGGGGTGTGGCCGGTCGAATGTTAATGCGAGGACGGCCGGCCATGGTTGCGGGAGGCGCATGGCAGAATGTCCCAGACGAATGCCGCAAAATCCACAGACGCGGCTGTGGCGAGGTCGACAGAGGCGGCTGCGCCGGCAAGATCCACCGAGAAGGCCGCACCGCCGCGAGCTTCCGACACGCTGGCGCTGAAGCTCAGCTCCGCTGAATTCACCACCACGCTGTCGCATTTCCACCGCGCCGAGATCGCGCGCATGGCCGGCTGGCGCGACCGGCTCGACCGCACCAGCAACTGGGCGATCACCGTGGTGGCGGCGATGCTTTCGGTGTCGCTGTCGACGCCCAGCGCGCATCACGGCGTGCTTTTGTTCGCCATGCTCCTGATCACGCTGTTGTTGTGGATCGAAGCGCGGCGCTACCGTTTTTTCGACGTCTACCGCGCCCGTGTGCGGCAGTTCGAGCGCTACTACTTCGCGCAGATCTTTTCGCCGCAGCCGGACTACGCTTCCAACTGGCTCGCCATCCTCGGCGAAGGCCTGCGCTCGCCGCGCTTCCTGATCACGCAGCGCGCGGCGCTGATCCGCCGGCTGCGCCGCAACTACATCTTCATGTACACGATCCTGCTGCTTGCCTGGATCCTCAAGATCACCACGCCGGGCCTGTCGCGTGAAGGCTCTCCCATCGGCTTCGGCGCCTCGCTTGTCGATACGTTCCGGGTGGCGACGCTCGGGCCCATCCCGGGCGTCGTCGTCGTGTGCGGTGTGGCCGCCGGCTATCTCGCGCTGCTCGCAGCCGCTTTCCTGGTCCGCGCCGATGACGGGGAGCTGTCCTTCGGCGACGTGCATGTCTAAGGGGAATAGGGCAGTAAGGCAGTAGAGCAGTAGGTAACTCGGACTGCGCCGAAGTCGCGCCTCTCACCCTACTGCCCTACTGCCCTATTCCCTTACCGAATTCACTACAGCGACAGCGCCGTCCGAAACTCCCGGGTCGAGTTGCGGCTGGGATAGGGTTCGTCCGGCACCGGGGCGCCGAGATGGGCGCAGAGCGGCGCCCATCCATCGCCGAGCTTGTGCACCAGCAGTCGCTCGGCCGGCACGGTGCTCAGCACCGCCTCGACATTGTCTTGATAGACGGCGATCGCATGGTCGCGGTCCTGCGGGCGGCCGCCGAAGACCTGCTTGGCGACGAGCGCGATGCCCAGCGACTCCTGGTCCGAGCTGCCGACGATCGCCGGCAGGATGGTTTTTTCGAAACTCTCCCACCAGCTTTCGGGCGAACGCCAAGTTAGGATGACGCGCGCCTGCGGATAGGCTTCGATCAGCTCGCGCCAATATTGCGCCGAGGGCCAGTCGACGCAAGATTTGTATCCCGCGAAGAGCTGGGCCCAGTCGGGCGCCTCGCCCTTGGCCAGCGCCCGCCAGAGCCGCTTCTGCTCCCCATGCGCCATTACCTCCGACATATGGTGGCAAGGACCGAAGCCGAGCATGGTCAGCGCCTCGCGCATCGAATCCGTGCCGGTCCGGCCGAAGCCGGTTCCAATCACCATCAGCGACATTCCCCCTCCTCCACTTCTTCCCGTCTTCAAGCGGTTGCGATCAATCTCCCTGGACCACGAGCCGCAGGCGGTTGCCTTCCGGATCGGCGGTCGAGATAACGCGACCGTCCCTTTTCATCGGTGTGTCGGCCGCTTTGAGCCTGCGCTCCACGGCGTCGAGCTCCTGCACCGAGCCAAGCTCGATGGTGAAATGGTCGAGGCCGGCTGCACCCGGCGGCGGCTCGCGCAGGTCGTCGCGCGCCCAGATGTTGAAGGCCACCATATGGGTGCGGCGCTCCGTGCCGCAGTCGAACATGCCGAAGGTCCGGGACTGGATATGCGGCCGGAAGCCGAGCACGCCGAGATAGAATTTCATCAGCATCTCGGGCGCGCGGGCGCGCAAATGGATGTGGCCGATAAAGGCATCCTGCGCCATCTTCGGCTCGATATTGCCGGAATTGCCAAGGTCGCGCAGCAGGCCCGACACGTCCAGCGGCTCGATCCCCGAATGCGCACTGCCGTCGGTGGCAATCAGCGCCACGCGGCCGTTGGGCGACACTTCGCGGCGCAGCAAGCGCTCCGGCGTGTCGAAGCAGATCTCGATGCCGTTACCGGAGGGATCGGAGACGTAGAGTGATTCCGAAATCAGGTGATCCTGGGCGCTGTACCGCAAGCCGGATGCCTTGAGGCGGGCGGCTGTATGCGCGAGATCGCGGCGGCTGGTGGTATGGATGGCGACATGGAAGAGATCGCGCGACTTCTGCGGCAGCGGTGCCTCCGCGCCGGCATGGAGCACGATCAGCGTCCGGCCGCCCGCGCCAAGCTCCGCCATGTTGGCGTCCTCGCCAAGCAGCGCCAACCCAAGCGCGTCGCGCCAGACATTCAAGTCCGCCGGCACGTCGGTCACCCTGAGATGGACCGGCCCGAGACGGGTCACCGGAGACAGCAATCTTTCATCCATCGTCGTCTGTCCGTTTGCGGGCAATGACATATTAGGTGTGAATGAATTGCCTGTCGCGCTCCAAGTTCGGGTTGACCCCTTGCCGGCGGGCGGCGACTATTGCGACGGCCGGTTTTTCTGGAATTGGTTCAGCAGGAGGAGATCGCATGGACGAGACCGAACAGTGGCGCAACATGGCAAGCGCGCCGCGGGACGGCAGCCGCATCCTGGTGACGGTGCGCTCCTCCGAGCAAGGACCGGCCGAGGTCGACATGGCCTATTGGTCGCGCGCCGACCAGTTCGGCGAGGAAGGCTGGCGGGCATCGGACTCCTCGCCCGGCCGCATCGTCGAATATGCAGAACCGGAGCTCAGATGCTGGATGCCGCTGCCGACCGCAGGGCGCGGGTCTATGCCAAGCCCATGGGAAGGCGACGACGTGCCGCTGGTGGATGGCGAGGGGATTTAAGCGCTCCTCCACGAGGGAAGGCAGAGACTAATCCTCAGAACAAAAACGCGGCCGTTGCCGGATCCGGCCCCGTCCGGCCGTCGGCGGAATCCAGGCCACAGATGGTCTGCAAGTCGTCCGAATCCAGCTCGAAGTCGAACACATTGAAATTGCCGGCTATACGTTCCTGATGGATCGACTTCGGGATGACGACCAGCCCTTCCTGCACATGCCAGCGGATGATCACCTGCGCTACAGACTTGCCGTGCTTCCTCGCGAGCTTCTCCAGGGTCGGGCCCGCCAGCAGCCGGCCGCTACCCAGCGGGCTCCAGCTCTCGATATGGATGTCGTGCTCCTTGTGGAACTCGCGCTTGTCGCGCTGCTGGAAGCGCGGGTGGAGTTCGATCTGGTTGACGACCGGCGTCACGCCGGTCGCGCCGATGATGCGCTCCAGATGGTCCTGGTTGAAATTCGAGACACCGACCGACTTGATGCGCCCGGCCTTCTGCAGCTCGACCAGCGCCTTCCAGGCCTCGACATATTTGTTCTGGCTGGGCACCGGCCAGTGGATGAGGAAAAGGTCGATCTGGTCGACGCCGAGCTTTTGCATCGTATCGTCGAAGGCGCGCAATGCCGCATCGCGCTGATGCGCGCCGTTGCGCAGCTTGGAGGTGATGAAGAGTTCCGATCGCGGCACGCCGGCCGAACGGATCGCCTCGCCGACCCCTTCCTCGTTGCGATAACCCTCGGCGGTATCGATGAGGCGATAACCAGCCTCGATGCCCCAGCGAACAATCTTGGCGGTGATCTCCGGATCGACCTGCCACACGCCGAGCCCGATCTGCGGGATGGTCGAGCCGTCGTTGAGTTTGAGCTGTTCAGGCATGGCAGGATCCTTATGGGAGGGAGGG
>NZ_JAIUHK010000048.1:0-39368 GCF_020165075.1 Mesorhizobium sp. CA4 | reverse complement strand
CCCCCGTCATGGCCGCCGCTGCCCCCGCCGCCATCGTGGCCACCACTGTCACCGCCACCGTCGTGGCCGCCGCTGTCTGCGCCGCCGCCATGGCTGGCACCCTCCCCGCCTTCGTGGTCGCCGTCATGATCGTCGCCCTGATGATCGCCGTCCTGGTCCCCTTCATGCGAGCCGGTAGCGGCGCCGTCGCCCTTGTGTCCGGCCTCGTCATTCTCGGCGGCTTCATTGTCGTCGCCGACGCTGGATGTATTGACCTGATCGTCGTCACCTTCGATCGTGGATGGCGTCACCCCGCCGCCGTGGTCCGAGCCGGCATAAGACGGCTGCGCGGCGAAGATGCCGAGCAGGCCGATTGCACTTGCCGCAAACAAGGGAAGGGTTTTCATCCACGCGCTCCGATCCGTTCTGTGAGATCGGATCATCGTCGCGCCGGATTACGGCGCCCTTAAATGAGTGATTGTAATTTTAGGAACGTCTTATTTTTGTGCCGGCCTGGCATGTGGCCGCGACGGTGACACAGTGCCGCTTAGGGCTCTCGCCACGATCGCCTCCAGCGGCTCCGGCCGGTGCAGGAAATAGCCCTGGCCATAGGCGACGCCCATGCCCATGAGGATCTCCAGCGCGTTCTTTTCCTCGACCTTTTCGGCCACGACCGCGGCGCCCATCGAGCGGGCGATGCCGGTGATCGCCGAGACGATCTCGCGATCGAAGCGGCTGTCGGCGATGTGCTCGACGAACGAACCGTCGATCTTGATGGCATCGATGGGAAAGCGCCTGAGATATTCGAAGGAGCTCATGCCGGCGCCGAAGTCGTCGAGGCTGACGCGGCAATGGCGGAGCCTCGCCTTGCGTACGAATTCTTCCGCCGCGTCGAAATTGGTGACGGCGGCGGTTTCGGTGATCTCGAAACCGACGGCCGACGGCGACGCGCCGCTCCCGGCGATGGCCGCGTCGACGAATTCCCAGAGCTGCGGATCGGAAAGCGTCTGCGCCGACAAATTGAAGTCGAGCGAGATGGCCCCCGCGCGCATCGCCTCGCCATGGCGCGTCAGCGCGGTGCGGATGACCCAGCGGTCGAGCCGAGCGGCGAGGCCGAAGCGTTCGGCAACCGGCACGAAATCGCCGGGCGGGATCATGTTGCCGGTGTGGGCTTCGAGCCTGGCCAGCACTTCGACATGGCGGCTGTCTTCCCATGGCTGGCCGAGCCGGTGGATTTCCTGACCGAACAGCCTCAGCCGGCCGTCCTCCATCGCATCGACCAGGTCGGCCGCCAGCCGCGCGGCGTTGAGGCCGCCGGCGCCCGACGTCGTCTCCGGCGAGAACACCACGAAGCGGTCACGACCGCCGGCCTTGGCGGCGTAGCAGGCATCGTCGGCACAGGCGAGCGCGTCGGCCACGCTCATGTTGCGGTCGCGCACAAAGGCGACGCCGATGCTGGCGGCAAGCCTGCGCGAGGTGACCGCCGCGCCAAGATCGGCGTTGCGCACGGCGGCAAGCACGGCACGGGCGAGATGCTCGGCGCAAGCGTCATTGCAGTTCGGCACCAAAAGCGCGAATTCGTCGCCGCCGAGCCGCGCCGCATGCGCCGAAGCGGGCAGGCTGGCGAGGATTCCCGCCGCGACGCTCTTCAGCGCCAGGTCCCCTGCGGCATGGCCGGCATAGTCGTTGAGCGCCTTGAAGTAGTCGAGGTCGACATAGAACACGGCAAGCGGCAGCCGCTCGGCCATGGGGATGTTCTCGGCAAGCATCCGGCCGAAGGCCGAACGGTTGAGTAGCCCGGTCAACGCATCGTGACGCGCGGCGAAGGCAAGCTCCTCGGCGCGCGTCTTCTCCTCGGTGACGTCGCGTACGGTGCCCAGAATCTGACCGGCCGAGCCGACATCGGCAATGAAGCGCACCAGCGATTCGATATGGCGGACCTGGCCGTCACGCCGGACTATGCGATATTGTGTGGCTGTCACGCTTTCAGAGCCCGGCAGCGGCAGATGAGCGCGCTCGATGGCCTCCTTGTCGTCCGGGTGGAGATAGGTGTGCCAGAGTTCGGCCGTCACCTCGTCGGTATCGCTGCCCAACCCGAAGATGTCCCTGGTGCGGGCGTCCCAATAGCTCTTGTTGGTGCCGATGTCGTAGTGCCAGATGCCGGTGCCGCTGGCGGCAAGCGCGAGCCGCAAACGGACATTGACCTGCTCAAGCGCGGCCTCGGCCTCTTTCTGCCTGGTGATGTCGGTCTGCACCCCCATCAGGCGCAGCGGCTTGCCTTCAGCATCGCGCTCGACGATGCCGCCGCGGTCGAGCACCCAGACCCAGTGGCCGTCCCTGTGCTTCAGGCGCAGTTCTGTCTCGATGAATTCGGTGTGACCGGCGATATGGCGGTCGCCGCTCGCCAGCGCCCGCTCGCGGTCGTCGGGATGGGTGAGCTTCAGCCAGAGATCGGAGCTGTCGGCGAGCTCGCCCTCGGCATAACCCAGCATCCGCCACCAGGTCGGCGAATAGTAGCAGTCGCCGGTCGCGAGATTCCAGTCCCACAGGCCGAGCTGGGCGCGATCGAGCGCCACCGCCCAGAATTCGCCATTGCGTTTGTCGTCGTCCGCCATTCTTTGTTCTTGCCGTCCTGCCCCGGCAATACTGCATGAAAGCAGAGAAGAAAGGGTTACCGGCTCCCCATTAAGGATGAGCCGGACAGGGCGGATATGGCGCGAAACCCTTCGCGCTCGGTCATTCTAGCGCGGAGCGGTAGCGAAGCGACGAGCAGACCCGAGGATGACGACATCACGAGGCCACCGCCAACCTTCTTCGCACCACCGCCGTAACTTTTCCTCAATTGCTCTCAGGCAGTCTGCAGGAACACCTCTTCCGGCGCCATCCCGACTAGCTCGGCAAAGCGGCCATGGTCGGTCGCGCCCTCGGAGTTGACGACGAGCACGCGCGCATGCGTATCGAGGCCGAGCGCGGCGCGCATATCCCTGTCGCCCGTGGCGCGGACCAGCCCGGCTAGGCCTGCCCCGCCGCTCTCGCCGGAGATGATCGCCGGATCGTTGCCCAAGGGCCGCGCCAGCCGCTTCATCACCGCGACCGCGTCCTCTTCTTCCACCATCATAAAGGCGTCGCCGACGCGCGCCAGCACGCGCCAGGCGACGAGGGAAGGCTCGGCGCATTCGAGCATCGTCATCACGGTCGGCTGCTGATTTGCGATCGTTGCCGGACGTCCGGCCTCAGCCGAAGCGTAGACGCAGGCCGAGCGCCGCGGCTCGACCACCACAGCCTTCGGCCGCCGTTCGCCGAGCATGACCGCCATATGGCCGGCGATCGCCGCCGCGAAGCCGCCGACGCCGGCCTGCAGGAAGACATGCGTTGGCGGCTCGGTCATGCGCCGCAGCGTCTCGCGCACGATCACCGTATAGCCCTGCATGACCAGCCCGGGAACGCGCTCGTCGCCCAGCCAGGACGTGTTGGAGATGATTTTCCAGCCGCGCTCGGCGCCGACGCGGGCGACTTCGCGCACCGCATGGTCATAGCCGCCCTCGACCTCGACAATCTCGGCGCCGAAGCTTGCAATGGCCGCGACACGCTCGGCACTTACGCCAGCATGGACGTAGATCACCGAACGCGCGCCGACGAAGCCGGCCCCCTGCGCCACCGAACGGCCATGGTTGCCATCGGTTGCGCAGCAGAATGTCATCTGAGCGGCGATGGCGCGCAGCTTGGGATCGTTGATCTCGTCGATATCGACAGCGCGGCCGAAGCGCTTGCCGGCCTCCTCAAGCACCAGCCGCATGACGGCATAGGCGCCGCCCAGCGCCTTGAAGCTGCCAAGGCCAAGACGCTGGCCTTCATCTTTGACGTGAAGCGCCGCGATGCCGAGCTCCTCGGCCAACGCCGGCAAGTCGTGCAGCGGCGTCTCCGCATAGTTGTGGCGCGCCTTGAGGTAAAGCTCGGCCCGCTCGCCTCCCGCGATGCCGAGCGACTCGGCATCGGCGGCAGCCAACGGCTGGTTGTGTTCTGGACGTTGGTTGAGAAGCAGCATGCTAGTCTTCCTACGAGGCACTGAACTCTGTTGGCGGGCACGATTCGGGCCCGATTCTGGACGATTAATTGGCTAGTGATTGAAGTTTGTTTCGATTGGATGTCGCCGGATGTGCGCTTCGGGACAACCCGATACAGCCAACGTGACTATTTTTGGTGGTATTTCGCCCCCCGCGGCACGCCCATCAGGGTTCCTCCCGCGATCAGTCGGCCGCCAGCCGGGCGGCAACGCCAAGCAGGATGTTGGCGCCGGCGACCAGCTCGCCAGGAGCGGTGAACTCGGCGGGGTTGTGGCTGATGCCGCCCCGGCTCGGCACGAAGATCATCGCCGACGGCGCGATGCGCGCGATCATCTGCGCGTCGTGCCCGGCGCCGGAAGTCATGCGCCGGCAGGACAGGCCGGCGGCCCTGGCGCCATCCTCGATCAGCGAGACGATCCCGGCATCGAAAGTCATCGGCTCGAAGCGCGCAAGGCTTTCGGCATGGATGGTGACGCCGACGCTTGCAGCAAGCTCGTCGAGGAAGGCGGCGAGTGCCGCTTCCTGTTCGCGAAGATGCGTTTCGTTCGGATCGCGCAGGTCGATGGTGAAGGTCGCGCGCGATGGGATGACGTTGATCGCGTTCGGCTCGAAGGCGATGGTGCCGACAGTCGCGACCGTGCGCGTCGACGAGGCGCCGGCGCGGTCGGCGAGGAAGCCGATCACGCGCGCAGCGGCGACACCTGCGTCCTTTCGCATCGACATCGGCGTGGTGCCGGCATGGTTGGCCTCGCCGGCAATGGTAATGCGCTGCCAGGAAATGCCCTGCAGGTTCTCGACCGCGCCGATGGCAATACCCTCGCGCTCGAGCACCGGCCCCTGCTCGACATGCAGCTCGACATAGGCATGCGGCTTGAGGAAGCCGGGCTCGTGTATCCCGGCATAGCCGATGCGCTCCAGCTCCTTGCCCAGCACCGTGCCGTCGGTGCCGACCGAGGCCAGCGCTTCTCCCAGGTCCCGGCCACCGGCAAAGACCAGTGAGCCCATCATGTCGGGCGAAAAGCGCACGCCCTCCTCGTTGGTGAATGCGACGACGAGCGGGCGCGCCGGCGCGAAGCCGGCCTCCTTCAGGCTCTCGATCGCTTCGAGGCCGGCCAGCACGCCATAGCAGCCGTCATAGATGCCGGCGTCGATCACCGTATCGATATGCGAGCCGAGCATGACCGGCGCCTGGCCCGCATTGGCGTCGTCCCGCCAGATGCCGAAAATGTTGCCGATGCGGTCGACGGCGATTTCAAGCCCCGCCTCTCTTAGCCAGCCGACGAGACGGTCGCGACCGAGCCTGTCCATGTCGGAGGCGGCGACGCGGACCAGCCTGCCCTGCGCATCGCGGCCGATTCCGCCGAGTTCCTGGATGCGACCTAGAAGCCGGCCCGCGTTGATCGTCAGATTGCTCATGCCGGCAGCCCTGCGTTTGGGACTTCATCCGGCGCCATGCCGACGAGCTCGGCATAGCGACCGGGGTCGGTCGCGCCTTCGGAATTGATGATCAGCACGCGGGAGTTCCCATCGAGGCCGAGCGCCGCCCGGATCTTCCTGTCGCCGGCGGCGCGGATCAGCCCGGCGAGCCCCGCCCCGCCGCTCTCGCCGGAGACGATTGCCGGGTCATTGCCCGAAGGCCGTGCCAGACGGTTCATCACGGCGACTGCATCTTCCTCGTCCACGGTCATGAAGGCATCGCCGATCCGCGACAGAACGCGCCAAGCGACCAGCGACGGTTCGTAGCATTCGAGCATCGCCATGACGGTCGGATTGCTGTGCGCGATCGTGACCGGACGTCCGGCTTTGGCCGTCTCATAGACGCAGGCCGCCCGCTTCGGCTCGACCACTGTCACGGCCGGCCGCGCGTCGGCGAGCGCAATGGTGAGATGGCCGGCCACCGCCGCGGCGAAGCCGCCGACGCCGGCCTGCAGGAACACGTGGGTGGGCGGCTCACGCAAGCGCTTCAGCGCTTCGCGCACGATCACCGTGTAGCCCTGCATGACCAGCCCCGGGATGCGCTCATAGCCCGGCCAGGACGTGTCGGAGACGACCGTCCAGCCGCGCTCGGCGGCGACGCGGGCGGCTTCCCTGACCGACTGGTCGTAATCGCCGGCGACGCGCACGATCTCGGCGCCGAAGCGGGCGATGGCCGCCACGCGTTCGTTGCTGACGCCCGAATGGACGAAGATGACCGAGCGCGCGCCGACAAGGCCCGCGCCCTGCGCCACCGAGCGTCCATGGTTGCCGTCGGTGGCGCAGGCGAAGGTCATCTGAGCGGCGATCGCCTTCACCTCAGGCTTGGGCAGTTCCTCGACCGCGACGGCGCGGCCGAGCTGCCTGCCTGCCTCCTCCAGCACCAGATGCATGACGGCATAGGCGCCGCCCAACGCCTTGAAGCTGCCGAGGCCGAGGCGCCTGCCCTCGTCCTTGACGTGCAGCGCGCCGATGTCGAGCTCGGCCGCCAGCGCCGGCAGGGCGTGCAGAGGCGTCTCGGCATGGTTGTCGCGCGCGGCAAGGAAGCGCTCGGCCTGCCTTGCGCCGGCGAGCCCAAGCGTCGCGGCGTCCTCCTCGGTCAGCGGCTGGCGATGGTCCGGGTGGTGATTGAGCAGGAACATGGTCGGCTTTCTCCGTCTTGATGACTGAAGTTTATTGCAAGCCGAGTGAGGAAGGCGCTCTGTTTTGCCGATTGAAATGCAAGTTTGTTTCGTTTGGAATGCTGCCATGTCCATTTCGCCCGAACTCGACGCCTTTGACCGTGCCATCCTCGCCATCCTGCAGAAGGACAACGCCACGCCGCAACGCGCCATCGGCGAAAAGGTGAACCTCTCGGCGCCGGCGGTGCAGCGGCGCATCAAGCGCATGGAGGAGACGGGCGTCATCCGCGCCAATGTCGCGCTGGTCGACCCAGCCAAGGTCGGCCACCCGATCGCCATATTCGTCGAGGTCGAGGTGGAGAGCGAGCGCGCCGAGCTGATCGACGCCGCCAAGCGCGGCTTCGCCGAAGTGCCCGAAGTGCAGCAATGCTACTACGTCACCGGCGAGGCAGATTTCATCCTCGTCGTCACCGTGGCGAGCATGGCCGACTACGAGGCGCTGACCAGGCGGCTATTCTTCGAGAACAACAACGTCAAAAGGTTTCGCACGTTCGTCGCGATGGACCGGGTGAAGGTGGGGCTGGAGGTGCCGGTGGGCGGGCCAGCATAATGGTTCGGAAAATATCACGTATCATACTGCGATACATACCAAAACGTATCATGGCAAGATACGCATCATGGAAGTCAGATGATCCGGTGTTTAAGGACAGAGCAACCGAGGCAGTTCGACAGGCAAAGCTCCGAAAGGGTTTCCGGCAGACCTCGTTTGTGTCGCCAGCGGAAGCTGTTCATGCTCGACAACGCGACCGAACTGGCCGACCTCAAGATACCGCCAGGGAACCGGCCTGAAGCCCTGAAACGGGATCGTGCCGGCCAGCATTCGATCCGGATCAACGACCAGTTCCGAGTCTGCTTTCGTTGGGTGGATGGCGGAGCCGAGAATGTGGAAATTACTGACTATCACTGAGCGAACTAATCATTCCGCCAAACCAACACGCTCTTCCCGTATGGGAGTGGAAAAATGGATCAAACTCGATGTTCCTATTCACCCAAGCGAGATACTGAGGACGGAGTTCCTTGAGCTGCTCGATTTGAAGCCCTACACCCTGGCGAAGAAGCTTCATGTACCGCGCACGCGCATCGAGCGTCTGGCCAATGAGACAACACCTGTTACACCGGACACGGCTTTGCGCCTCGCAAAGTTCTTCGGCACCACACCGCAGTTCTGGATGAACATGCAGGCCAGTTACGACTTGGCTGTCGAGGGCGCGTCGCTTCAGGAAAAACTCAAAGAGATCGAGCGGTTCGAGACGGCAGCCTAGGAGCTATTGCCTCGCGGGCCCAGCCGCCGCGCATAAACCTCCCCGACAATCCCGCGTCTAAAAATCAGAACGCAGATCATGAAGATCAGGCCGGTGGCGATCGTCACAGGGAAGCCGGAGGTGGCCAGCGTATTCTCCAGGCCGACCACCAGGCCGGCGCCCACCACCGGGCCGACCATGGTGCCAATGCCGCCGAGCAGCGTCATCAGGATCACCTCGCCCGACATCTGCCAAGTGACGTCGGTGAGTGTCGCGAACTGGAAGACGATCGCCTTGGTCGCACCTGCAAGGCCGGCAAGCGCCGCCGACATGACGAAGGCGGCTAGCTTGTAGCGACCGACGGAATAGCCGAGCGAAATGGCGCGGTTCTCGTTCTCGCGGATCGAACGCAGGATCATGCCGAAAGGCGAGTTGACGATGCGCCAGACGGCGAAGACGCCGATCAGGAAGATGGCAAGCACGAAGAAGTACATGTTCATGGTGACGCCGAGATCGACGACGCCGAAGAGATGCCCACGCGGCACGCCCTGGATGCCGTCCTCGCCCTCGGTGAAAGGCGCCTGCACGCAGAAGAAATAGAACATCTGCGCCAGCGCCAGCGTGATCATCGAGAAATAGATGCCCTGCCGGCGGATGGCGAGGAAACCCATGACGAGGCCCATCAGCGCTGCACCCGCGGTGCCGAGCAGGATGGCTGCTTCCGGTGGCCAGCCCCACGCCTTTACCGCGTAGGCGCAGAAATAGGCGGCACCGCCGAAGAAAGCGGCGTGGCCGAAGGAGAGCAGACCGGTGTAGCCGAGCAAGAGGTTGAAGGCGCAGGCGAACAGCGCGAAGCACAGCATCTTCATCACGAAGATCGGGTAGATGGCGAAGGGCGCGGCGATCAGCGCCACGATGCCCAGCGCGATCAGCACCCGTTCCAGCCTCACGGAGGCGGCGGCGCGTTCTGCGTGAAGGGTCGCCTCGCTCATCTCAGGCGTCCCTTCCGAACAGGCCGGCGGGCCTGAGCAAAAGCACGATCGCCATGATGACGAAGACGACGACGTTCGAGGCCTCGGGATAGAAAACCTTGGTCAGGCCCTCGGCGAGGCCGAGCATGTAACCGGTGACGATGGCGCCGAGGATCGAGCCCATGCCGCCGACCACAACGACGGCGAAGACGACGATGATCAGATCCGAACCCATCAGCGGGCTGACCTGGTAGACAGGAGCGGCGAGAATGCCGGCGAGCCCCGCAAGGCTCGCGCCCAGCCCGTAGGTGAGCGTGAGCAGAAGCGGCACGTTGACGCCGAAGGCTTGAACCAGTTCCGGGTTCTCGGTGGCGGCGCGCAGGTAGGAGCCGAGCCTGGTCTTCTCGATCAGGAGCCAGGTGCCGATGCAGACGATCAGCGAAGCCGCCACCACCCAGCCGCGATAGTTGGGCAGGAACATGAAGCCGAGATTGGTGCCGCCGGCAAGCAGCGTCGGCACGGCGTAGGGATTGCCGGAGACGCCGTAATAATAGCGGAACACGCCCTCGATGACCAAGGCGAGGCCGAAGGTGAAGAGCAGGCCATAGAGCGGATCGAGGCGGTAGAGATGCGACAGGGCCAGACGCTCGACCGCCATGCCGAACAGGCCGACGGCAAGCGGCACTAGAACCACCGCCGGCCAATAGCCGATGCCCAAATGCACCAGCAGCAGATAGCCGATGAAGGCGCCCAGCATATAGAGCGCGCCATGGGCGAAATTGATGATGCGCAGCAGGCCGAAGATGATAGCGAGACCGAGGCTGAGCATGGCGTAGAAGGAGCCGTTGATCAGGCCGACGAGGAGTTGGCCGAGAAGCGCCTGGATGGGGATGCCGAAGATCATGGTCATTGCGCCATCATACCCCCAGCACCTCGTGCAGCTTGTCGGTGTGCGCGGAAAGCTGGCCGACCGGGAATCCCTCCACCACCTTGCCATTGTCCATCAGATAAAAACGGTCGGCGATGCGGGCGGCGAAGCGGAAATTCTGCTCGACCAGAAGGATGGTCATGCCTCGCTTTTTCAGCGTCGCCAGCAATTCGCCGATGCGCTGGACGATGACCGGCGCGAGACCTTCGGTCGGCTCGTCGAGCAAAAGCATCTCGACGCCGGTCCTCAAGATCCGCGCGATGGCCAGCATTTGTTGTTCGCCGCCGGACAGCTTCGTGCCCTGGCTGTTCCGGCGCTCCTTGAGGTTGGGGAAGAGTTCGAAAATTTCTTCCACGCTCATGCCGCCCTTGGCCACGACCGGCGGCAGGACGAGATTCTCGTCCACCGTGAGGGTGGCGAGGATGCCGCGCTCCTCCGGCACGAAGCCGATACCTTGATGGGCGACGCGGTGCAGCGGCAGGCGGATAAGGTCCTTGCCGTTGAAGGTGACGGAGCCGGTGCGCTTGCGGATCAGCCCCATGATGGCGCGCAATGTGGTGGTCTTGCCGACGCCGTTGCGGCCGAGCAGCGTCACGGTCTCGCCGCGCATGACATCGAGGTCGACGCCATGCAGCGCATGGCCCTCGCCGTACCAGGCGTGGAGGTCGCGCACGGCCAGCAGCCGCTCACTCATGCTCCGTCCCCATATAGGCGACGCGCACGCGCTCGTCCTGGCTGACGGTGGCATAGTCCCCGGCCGCCAGGACCTGGCCGCGCTGCATGACGGTGATCCAGTCGCAGAGATCGGCGACGACGGTAAGGTTGTGCTCGACCATCAGCACGGCGCGATCCTTGGCCAGCGAGCGGATGATGCCAGAGATCATGCCGACATCCTCATGCCCCATGCCGGCCATCGGCTCGTCGAGCAGAAGCACTTTCGGATCGAGAGCCAGCGTGGTGGCGATCTCCAGCACGCGCTTCCTGCCATAGGAGAGATCGCCGGCGAGACGATGCGCGGCGTCGTCAAGGCCGACGATGGCGAGCAATTCGCGCGCCCTTGGCGTGAGCTGGTCCAGCGCCGAGACGGGGCGCCAGAACTGGTAGCCCAGCCCGCTTGGACGCTGCAGCGCCACGCGCACGTTGTCTAGCACCGAGAGGTGCGGAAAGATCGCCGAGATCTGAAAGGAGCGCACGAGGCCCATCCGCGCCACTTTGGCCGGCGGCGTGCGGGTGATGTCGGAGCCGAGCAATTCGATCCTGCCGCTGGTCGGCTGCAGGAACTTGGTCAACAGGTTGAAAATGGTCGTCTTGCCGGCCCCGTTCGGGCCGATCAGCGCATGGATCTTCGCGTGGTGGACGTCGAGGTCGACATCCTTCACCGCGACGAAGCCGGCGAAGTCGCGCCTGAGGCCGCGGGCGGAAAGCACCACCCGCGGCGCCTGATCCGTGCCGTCCGGACGGACAGCGGTGGCGGTGTCGAGCGTCACTTGGTGACGAGCGGGCAGCCGCTGTCCTCGGCCTTCATGAAGGCCTTGTCGCCCGGAATCGTCGCCAGATAGGTGTAATAGTCCCAGTCCTTCTTCGACTCTTCCGGCTTCTTGACCTGGTAGAGATACATATCGTGCACCATCGAGCCGTCGGGCTGCACCTTGCCGTTGGCGGTGAAGACGTCGTTGACCGGCATCTCATGCAGCTCCTTGGCCACTGCCTCGGTCCCGTCGGTGCCGGCCTTGTCGATGGCCTTCAGATACTGCGTCACCGCCGAATAGGTGCCGGCCTGGATCATGTTGGGCATGCGGTTGGTGCGCTTGAAGAAGCGCTGGGCGAATTCGCGGCTCTTGTCGTCGCGGTCCCAGTAAAAGGCTTCGGTCAGCACCACGCCCTGCGCCGCCTGAAGGCCCAGCCCATGCACTTCGGCAAGCGTGAAGAGGAGCGCGGCCAGCCGCTGGCCGCCGGCGACGATGCCGAACTCGGCTGCCTGCTTGATCGAGTTCGAGGTATCGAGGCCGGCATTGGCAAGCCCGACGATCTTGGCACCCGAGGACTGCGCCTGGAGCAGGAAGGAGGAATAGTCGGTGGAGCCGAGCGGATAGCGCACTTCGCCCAGCACCTTGCCGCCGCTCGCCTCGACCAGCTTGGCGGTCTGGTCCTTCAGCGAATAGCCGAAGGCATAGTCGACGGTGATGAAATACCAGCTGTCGCCGCCCTGCTTGACCAGCTCGCCGCCCGTGCCGACGGCCTGCGAATGGGTATCATAGGCCCAGTGGAAGCCGTAGGGCGAGCACTGCTTGCCGGTGAGGTCGGTGGCGGCCGCGCCGGTGACGATGTCGATCTTCTTCTTTTCCTTGGAAAGCCCCTGGACGGCCAAGGCCACGGACGATGTCGTGAGCTCCATGATCGCGTCGACCTGCTGGGTGTCGTACCACTGGCGCGCGATGTTGGAGGCGATGTCGGGCTTGTTCTGATGGTCGGCGCTGACGATCTCGATCGGCGCGCCTTGTACCTTGCCGCCGAAATCCTCCACCGCCATCTTGGCCGCCTCGACCGACCACTTGCCGCCGAAATCGGCGTAAACACCCGACTGGTCGTTCAAGATGCCGATCTTGACCTTGCCGTCGGAAATTTCGCCGGCCGCTGCCGGCATTGCGGATGCCGCAAGAAGCGCGGCCGAGACGAGACAGGATGCTTTCACTGGTGGTTCCTCCCTGGTAGCCAACCACGGGAAACGCGGCGGCCTCGCAATGGTTCAACAGTTCCTTCGGATTTTGGATTGGAGCCTCGATCCCGCTCTGCCGCTCCTCCTCTCGCGGACCTCCGGTTTGCGGGCTGGGCCGCGACGTGCCTTGGGTGCACGTGCGCGAGCCTAACATCACCTTTCGCGAGCCGAGAATGCTATTTTCGTAGCATGGCAGATAGATGGATCGAGAGGCGATCGCGCGGCGATGAGGCGCCCGGGACGATCTAACGCGAGCGGCGGCTTTTTTATCCTTTTTGTTGCCCTGATCGGCCAAGTTGCATGCACCCATATAGCCTTTTCCCAAACTGGGAACAGAGGAACTCTAATTGGGAAACATTCACCTGATCGACACCTGCTCACCACGATAGCGGCTTGCCGTCGCGAAAAAAGCTGCCGGTCGGGCCGTCGTCGGGCAAGGTCGCGGCCCAGACGATGCCGGCCGCGCCTTGCGCGACGGGGCGACCGCCCGGGCCGCCCATGTCGGTCGCGACCCAACCGGGACAGATCGAATTGACCAGGACACCTGCACCGCGCAGCTCAGCCGCCAGGATGCGGGTCAGCGCGTTGAGCGTCGCCTTGCTGGTCGAATAGGCCGGCGCGCCGGCACCCATCGAAGCGAGCGAGCCGCCTTCCGACGAGACGTTGACCAATCGGCCGTGGCCGGAAGCGCCAAGCAGCGGCGCGAAGGCGGCAGCAACACGCCAGGCGCCGAAGACGTTGGTCTCGAAGGCCTCGCGGATGACCGTCCAGTCGGGCATGAGCGCCCGCGCCGAAGGGTCGTAATGGATGGCGGCGTTGTTGACCAAAACGTCCAGCCGGCCGAACCGGCTCTCGACCTCGGCCGCGGCGCGCGCGGCTGCTTCGGGCGCGCCGACATCCAGCGCGATGGCCTCGACGGCGCCGCCAAGCTTCCTTGCCGCCGCCTCGCCCTTGGCAAGATCGCGGACGCCGATGAGCACGGTGAATCCGAGTTCTGCAAGCTGGCGCGCCGTCTCCAGGCCGATGCCGCGATTGCCGCCGGTGACGAGCGCCACCTTGCCGGAATGATCTGTGTTGGTGGTCATTGCTCCTGCTCCTGTCCGGTGTGTCGGCAGCAAGATGGCATCGATCGGACCGAATGATTAGAGCGCGGAATTCGCACGCATCGTGCGATTGGGCTCATGAAAGACCTGCCCAGCCGGATGCGCGGCCGCCTTAATCGCAAGCGGTGCTCGATCGCCAAGTGACCGTTGCGGCCGCGCTGCGAAGCGGCCATCCCGCTCCGCAATGGGAAAGCGCCAGACACAATCGGGAAACAAGATTCAACGGTCGGGAAAAACTCGCGAAAAGAGCCGGTGTCATAACGGCAACCGGAGCAGCCGACCACTACGGCGCGCGACAACAGACATTGATCCTAACCAAGGAATGCCGATTATGAAAAAGACCCTTCTTTCCGCACTCGGCCTCGCCGTCGCTCTCGCATTCGCGGTGCCCGCCGCCAACGCCCAGACCACCACCGCTCCGGCGACGAGCACCACTGCTCCTGCCACGACCACTGCTGCCCCGGCCGCTAACGAGACGGCGAAAGCCGGCGCCAATGGCCCGCACAAGAAGCTCAGGAAGCATCATCGCCGCCATCACGGCCGCAAGCATCATATGCGGAAGCACACCCGGCACCACATGAGGAAGCATCACGTGCGCAGGCACCATGTGAAGAAGCATGTTGCAAAGAAGGCCGTATAACGCGTTTCGACCTTCACGACCGGATGATCCGGGACCGCTTGCTAAGGGTTCAGGATCATCGCTTCCCGAAGACGCCGCCCTCCCTCCGGGGCGGCGTTTTTGTTTCCGGTCTTAGTCGGGCAAACCGGCAACCACGTTTCGGGATCACGTCTTACTTCTTCTGCGGGTGGATCGTCTCGCCGCGCTTCAGCATTGCCACCAGATCGGCGATCTTCTTCTTGCGCCCTGCCTCGGTCTTCATGTTGTGGGTGCGGAAGGCGAGCGCGAAGCGGTTCTGCGCCGAAAGCTTGTCCAGCATCGCTTTCGCCTTGGGCTCGGCATCGATCGCGGCCTGCAGGTCGGGCGGGATGGTCATCTCCTTCGATCCGCCATAGGCACGGTCCCAGCGACCGTCGGCCTTGGCCGCCTCGACCTGCTTGAGGCCATGCTCGGTCATGCGGCCCGCCTCGATCAGGCGCGCGACATTGTCGATGTTGATCTTGCTCCAGATGCTCTTTTTGCCGCGCGGGGTGTAACGCTGCAGGAAACTCTTCTCGTCGAGCGACTTGCGCACCGCGTCGATCCAGCCGAAGCAAAGCACGACGTCGATCGCCTCCTTCGGCGTGATCGATGGCAGCCCCGAGCCGACCTTGTGGATCTTGATCCAGACTTCGCTTTCGCTGGCGTGATTGTCGGCAAGCCACGCATAGAAGCTCTCCGCATCGGGGAACTCGCGCACCTTGCCTGGGTCGACCTTGATCGGGGCCATCGTCACCTCATGTTCATTGTCTCGACTTGCAGCTAGAACGATTCCGCCCCGGCTGTAGCCTTCAATGGTGCCAGTTTCTGTGGGCAGGCGGCATATGCCATCGGAGTTTCCGATGGCGCCATCGATTTCTTCCGTTTCCGCTTCGCGCCAGGGTCTGCCAAACCTCCTTGCAAAGGAAAGGCATGGACATGGACAAGCAAAGAATCCTGGTCGTCGGCGGCAGCTCGGGCATGGGGCTGGCGCTTGCCAGACGATGCCTCGAGGAAGGCGCGCACGTCATCATCGCCGGGCGCGGCGAAGCGAAGCTGAGCGCGGTGCAGGAAGAGCTCGGCCGCCGGGACACGCTCGAAACGGCGGTGGTTGACATCAGCCGCGAGGATGAGGTCGCAGCGCTTTTCGAGCGCATCGGCAGGCTCGACCATATCGTCAGCACGGCGGCCGACATCGAAGGCGCCTACCGGCTGTTGCCGGAGATCGAGCTTTCAGCCGCGCAAAAGGTGGTGGAAAGCAAATTCTACGGACCGTTGCTTCTCGCCAAGCATGGCGCGCCGAAGCTGCCGCCGAGCGGCTCGCTCACCTTCGTCTCCGGTATAGCGGCCTACCGGCCGGCGGCGCGCGGCGCGGTCGTCGCGGCCGTCAACGCCGCGTTGGAAGGGCTGGTGCGGGCTTTGGCCGTCGAACTGGCGCCGATCCGCGTCAACGCCGTCTCGCCGGGTTGGGTCGACACGCCGATCTGGGAGTTCGTCGCGGGCGACAGGAAGGCCCAGACCCTGGCCGCCATGGCGGAGCGCCTGCCCGCTGGGCGCATCGGACGGCCGGAGGATATTGCGGACGCAATCCGCTTCCTGATCGGCAACGGCTTCACGACCGGAGAGACGCTGCATGTCGAGGGCGGGCACCGGCTGGTGTGACCGGGACCAAGCCCTCCGCTAGAGCGGTGAGCAGTGCCTTGAGCGCGGGCGGCTGGACGCGCCGGCGGCGCCACACCATCACGATGTCGGCAGAGCGGACCGAGCCGGGCCAGGCAAGCTCGGCGACCTCGCCGCGATCGATCGCGACGGCGACCGCCAGCCGCGGCACCAGACCAAAGCCGGCGCCCGCCGCCACCAGCCCAGCGATGGCGTCGATGCTGCCGGCCTCGGCGGCCAGCCTTGGCCTGCCCAACCCGGCCTCGGCAAATGCCTTGTCGACCATGGCGCGGTAGACGCAGCCTGTCTCGGTGGCAACGAACTGCTTCTCGGCCAGCGTCGCCAGATCGACATCCGCGCGGTTGTCGCCGGGCGGCGCGATCAACGCCAGCGGCTCGGCCGCCACGATGCGCCTGGCAAAGCGCGGGTCCGGCTCACCGGCATTGGATTGCTCGAAGGAGAAAATGACGTCGATCTCGCCGTCGCCCAACCGGCGCAGCAACTCGCCGCTGCCGGCGATCCGGAGCTTGATGTCGATGCCGGGATGATCGGCGCGAAAACCAGCGAGCCATGGCGCCAGCCTTGCCGCGGCGATCGTCTCCAGCGCGCCGATCGACAGGCTGCCGGCCGCCTCGGCGCTGGTGGCATCGATGGCGGCGCGGGCCTCGTCGGCAAGCGCCAGCAAGTCCTCGGCATAGGGTTTCAGCGCCTCGCCGGCCGGCGTCAGGGTGAGCCCCTGTCGCGAGCGGGTGAAGAGGCTGGCGCCAAGCTCGGTTTCCAGCACCTGGATCTGGTCGCTGACGCTCGACTGCGCGAGATTGACCTCGCGCGCCGCGCGCGTGACGTTGCGGGTGCGCGCGACCGCCAGAAAGGTCTTCAGCAGCCTGGGATGCATCTGCGCTTCAGGGCTACTGCAGCTGCGGCTTCTTCAGGAAGGAATTGCGGTCGGCCGATTTGACACGCAGCCAGGTCTCGCGGCCGTCGCGCACGACGCGCAGCGGGATTTCCGAGCCGGCCGGGTTCTGCCAGAGTTTTCTGTAGAAATCGGCAAGACCGTCAACCTCGCCGTCGCGCACATCGGAGATGATATCGCCTTGACGTAGACCAGCCTTTGCCGCGGGGCCGCCTTCGGCCACGCTCATCACCACCACCATGCCGTTCGACTCGGCCGAGAAGGCGCCGAGCCACGGGCGCGGCGCCTTCGCCGCCTGGCCGCGCTTGACGAGATCGTCGAGGATCGGCGTCAAGAGATCGATCGGCACGACCATGTTGATGTCGGCCACCTCGCCCGCCCGGCTCATCTGCAGGCGCAGCGAGCCGACGCCGAGCAGCTTGCCGGCGCGGTCGAACAGCGCGGCGCCACCCCAGGACGGGTGCGCGGGCGCCGTGAAGATCGCTTCGTCGATCAGGTATTCCCAATAGCCGGCGAATTCCTGCTTGGTGACGATGTGGGCGTCGACCTGCTGGCCGATGCCGTCGGCCAACGTCACGGCATCGCCGATATTGGCCTTCCTGGCGCTGCCGAACTGGACCGGGGGCAGGCCGAGCGGCGCCAGCGCCTGGACGAGACCGAAGCCGGTCTCCTGGTCATAGGCCAGCGCATGTGCCGCGACCACGCGGCCGTCCTGGTCGGTCAGCCACACTTCCTCGGCCTCGGTGATGAGATAGCCGATGGTGAGCACAAGCCCATTGTCGCGGATCACCACGCCGCTGCCCTCGCGGCGCGTGCCAAGCGCATTGGCGGTGAAAGCGTCGTCCGGCACCGTGGCGCGCACGGCAACGACGGAGCGCGAAATTTTCTCGATGGTCATCGATCCATCCTGCATTGCGGGTCTTTGCCTATAAGTATGGCCGAAGGAGCGCCGTGCAAGGGCGGATTTCCCCCTCACCCAGGCTGGCACAAGCGCTAGTTCAACGAAGGTTGAACTTTTTTCTTTGACGCGCGCGGAACCGCACCTAAGTCTATCGGCATCGGTGGCAGGACTTCCCGCCGCTCACGTAACACAAGGCCCCCAACATGGACCAATACACCCCGCCGAAAATCTGGACCTGGAACAAGCCGAATGGCGGCGAGTTCGCTTCGATCAACCGGCCGATCGCGGGCCCGACGCATGAGAAGGAACTGCCGGTCGGCAAGCACCCGCTGCAGCTCTACTCGCTGGCCACGCCCAACGGCCAGAAGGTGACGATCATGCTGGAGGAGCTTCTTGCGCTCGGCCACAAGGGCGCCGAATACGATGCCTGGCTGATCAAGATTGGCGACGGCGAGCAGTTCGGCAGCGGATTCGTCAAGGTCAATCCGAACTCGAAAATACCGGCGCTGATGGACCGCAGCGAGCCGAAGCCGGTGCGCGTGTTCGAATCCGGCTCGATCCTCACCTATCTTGCCGAGAAATTCGGCGAATTCCTGCCGACCGAGCGCGCAGCGCGCGCAGAGACCTTCTCGTGGCTGTTCTGGCAGATGGGCTCCGCGCCCTATCTTGGCGGCGGCTTCGGCCACTTCTATGCCTATGCGCCGCACAAGATCGAATATGCGATCGACCGCTTCGCCATGGAGACCAAGCGGCAGATGGATGTTCTCGACCGTAGGCTGGCGGAGAGCGAATATCTCGCCGGCCCGGACTACACGATCGCCGACATTGCGGTTTGGCCCTGGTATGGCGGGCTCGCCAAGGGCCGCAGCTACACCAACTCGGCGGAGTTCCTCTCGGTGCACGAATACAAGAACGTGCAGCGCTGGGCCGATGCGATCGACGCGCGGCCGGCGGTAAGCCGCGGGCGCATGGTGAACCGCATGTCCGGCGATCCAGCCTTCCAACTGCGCGAGCGCCACGACGCCAGCGACTTCGAGACCCGGACGCAGGATAAGCTGCAAGCGGCAGAGTGAGGCGTTGAAGCCGCTGACCTCTCCCTCGTGCGGGAGACTGGCTGTCGCCAGCGCCTGCTACCTTCCGTATGTATATGTCACGGTCGCCTGGCCGAGCGCAGAGCTTTTGGCGGCGACCGAAATCATCTCCGGCAAGGGGTTGGCCGGTATGCGCAATGTCTTTTCACCCAGCGCATAGAGCGTGAACACATAGTGATGGTTGCCGCTGCCGGGCGGCGGGCACGGGCCGAAATAGCCGGCGCGGCCGATGCCGCCTTTGCCTTGCACCGAACCCTTGGGCATGCGCTTGCCACTTTGCGCGCCAGCGCCCTCGCGCAGTCCCTTGGCGCTCGCCGGGATGTTCCAGGCCAGCCAGTGCCAGAAACCTTTGCCGCCATTGGCATCGGTGTCGAACATGGTCAGCGCGTAGCTTTTCGTTCCGGCTGGCGGATCCTTCCAGGCAAGCGCGATCGAGACGTTCTGTCCGCCGCAGCCGGGCTTGTCGCCGAGATATTTCGCATCCCATTTGCCGTTCGACACGGAGGGGCTGGAGATCTCGAAGGCGGACGCCTGGGTGGCGAAGGCGACAAGGGCGAGCATGGTGAAGCCGAGACGCAAGGTCATCTGATCCTCCCTGAATGACGCAGCGTAGCCGAAAAGCGGCCCGAAAAAGGGCAAGCTAGCGCAGCCGGCTGCCTGAGCAACAAAAAAGCCCGCCGGTGAAGGCCGTCGGGGCTCTCTCGTTCGGATCATGGAGGTGGGACCCCACGATCGGCTCGATCCAGGGGGTGTTGGATCGGTCGCGACACTAGCCGAGGAATCGGCCGCACGGACAATCACGCTTGCGCACTGCCAATCACGCCTGCGCGAGTGAACGGTGATAGCGGCTGCTGATCTCCCCTCTTGAGGGGGAGATTAGCCCCGCAGCAGCTTTGCCAGTCTCGGCACGCCTTCGTTCACCGCGCGATCGTCGGCAAGCGTGAACGACATGCGCAGCGTGTTGCGGCCGGTGCCGTCGGCGTAGAAGGCATTGCCCGGCACGAAGGCGACGCGCGCCTCCTTGACCGAACGCGCCAAGAGCCCGGTGGCATCCGTGCCTTCCGGCAGCGTCAGCCAGACGAACATGCCGCCGTCCGGACGGCTCCAGGAAACGCCGTCGGGCATGTCGGCTTCGAGCGCGGAAAGCAGCGCATCGCGGCGCTTGCGGTAGGCATCGATCAGCTTGTCCACCTGGGCGTCGAAGATGGTTTCGGCGACGCGGTGCATGACCATCTGGTTGATCGAGGGGCTGTGCAGGTCGGAGGCCTGCTTCATCAGCACCAGCTTTTCCACCACATGGCGCGGCGCGCAAACCCAGCCGACGCGCATGCCGGGCGACAGTATCTTCGAGAAGGAGCCGCAATAGAGCGTGCGCGCATGATCGATGCCGCCGGCGCGGGCGCAGTCGAGCGCCAGGATCGGCGGCTCGCCCTCCCCGTCGTAACGCAGCGCGCGATAGGCGGCATCCTCGATGACGGCGATGTCGAGCTCGCCGGCGAGGTCGAGCACCGTCTCGCGCTGCTTGGTATCCAGCGTATTGCCGGTCGGGTTGGCGAAATCCGGCACCAGATAGGCGAACTTCACCTTGCCGCCATTTGCCGCCGCTGCCGCGCGATAGGCTTCCGGCGTCATGTTGCCGCCGGCGGTGTTCAGCCGGTCGTAGCGCGGCTCATAGGCGTTGAAGGCCTGCAGCGCACCGAGATAGGTCGGCCATGTCACAAGCGCGGTATCGCCGGGGGACAAAAAGAGCTTGCCGAGATAGTCGAGCGCCTGCTGCGAGCCGGAGGAGATGAAGATGTTGCCTTCGTCGCATTGAACGCCGAGCTTGCCCATATAGGCGGCCAGCCATTTGCGCAGCGGCAGGAAACCCTCGCTGACCTGGTATTGCAGCGCGGCGCCCGCCTCGGCGCCGCCGAGCACGGCCTGGTAGGCATCGCCGATCGCTTCGGCGGGAAACAGCGACGGATCGGGAATGCCCCCGGCGAAGGAGATGATGTCCGGCTGGTCGAGCAGTTTCAGGAGCTCGCGGATTTCCGAAGCCTTCATGCGCGAGGAGCGCGAGGCCAGAAGGTTCAACAGGGTCAAGGCGCACCTCCCGCAGTGCTTCTATTTAGGTCAGCTTGGTTGACCTATTATCAGGCCTGGCCTTTCGCGTGAATACACAAAACGGTCATGGCGCATCGTCCAGGCAACATTTTGGCCCACAGATTTTCGCAAAAGCTAATGAAAAGCCATTGCACGCTCGGCGAGGCCAGCGCACGATTATGACCAGAAACTGGAAGTTGATAGAAAATCAATCCGGACCAAATGGGGGAACGCGTATGACGCTCGAGGTCATCGGGGCCGGCTTTGGCCGCACCGGCACGTGGTCGACTTTCGCCGCGCTGAACAGGCTCGGCTTTCCGAGCTACCACATGCAGGAAGTCATCATCAACAAGGCCAATAAGGGCCATCTCGCCTTCTGGCGCAAAGTGGCGAACAGCGAGCCAGGCACCCAGCATGACTGGAACCGGGTCTTCGCCAATTATCGGGCGACCGTCGACAATCCGGGCTGCTGCGTGTGGCGCGAGTTGATGGTCGCCTATCCGGACGCCAAGGTGCTTTTGACGCTGCACCCGCGCGGCGCCGAAGCCTGGTATGACAGCACCATCGACACGATCTACTTCACCGAGAATGTCTGGCAGTTCAGGGTGCTGGAATGGCTGACGCCATTCGGCCGCAAGTTCGGCGACATGTCGCGCAAGCTGGTCTGGGGCCGGACGCTGAAGGGCGTGATGAACGACCGCGACAAGGCGGTGGCGCGCTACAATTCCTATATCGAAGAGGTGAAGGCGGCAGTGCCGCCGGAAAAGCTCTTGGTGTTCAAGGTCAGCGACGGCTGGGCGCCGCTCTGCGATTTCCTCGGCGTCGATTTGCCCAACGAGCCCTTCCCCAATCTCAACGACCGCGCCAGCATCAAGAAGATCATCAACGGGATGATCATGGGGTCCTATCTGATGCTTGCCGGCGTCGCGGTGCTGATCGCGCTTGCGGCTGGCGGCTTTTGGTGGTGGCTTGGGTAGCGGACGGTACCCATCAACCCACCACGACCGCCGATGCCGCGTCTTCGGCGCCGCGCGATTAGAACGGCAGGCGGATTTCGTCGGGCTCGGCCCGCTCGGGCCAGCCGATGTCCTTCTGGATCTCCGCCGGCAGTTCGTAGAGCTCGCGCGTCGTCCTCCGGCGCTTGCTGGCCTGCGCGAAGGCGGCACGGATCCTGTTAAGACTTTTGATCATGAGAGCCTCCATACATCGATCAGCGGCGGAAAACCGGCGCCGCCTCTTCCCGGCGTCGCTTTTGCGATGCGTCTGTAACCAGTCGATAGCGCGCGAACGGTGAAATGCTTCACGAAGCCGGAGCGGCTTGAAACATATGCATGCAAATTAGTTTGTGGGATCGGCCACGCAGCCTGAGTGAAAATTGGGAGCTTGCGTGGCCTGCAATGTCAGACGCTTGGGCTTGTCGCCTGATGGGTTGATTCAATGGCCGGAGAGGGAGGCGATAGGTCGAGTTGTAGCTCGGCAATAAATTAACGGCTTCTAATTCACCTGGCTTTCGCACTCACTTTCCGCTCCGGGCCACTTCCCTGCCCGCGCGATAGACTATGCGGTCCTTCGGCACCGCTACCACCGCTTCGGGAACATGCTCAGCCTTCAGCGCAACGAAATCCGCCTTGGCGCCGGCAGCGATGCCATAGCCTTCGAGCCCTAGCGCCTTGGCGCCGGCATGGCTCACCACGTCGCAAGCGGCTTCCAGCTCCCAATCCTCGTAGAAGCCGGAGCGGTAGCCGATCATGTTGGCGCGGTTAAGCATGTCGCCATCGCCATAGGGCCACCATGAATCGCGGATGTTGTCGGAGCCGGCAAAGACTGTGACGCCAGCCTTGCGCAACGCCGCCAGGGGCGGGAAAGGATGGTCGCCGGGCGCGTTGGTCATGATAGCGATGCCGGCGGCGGCGATCCTCTCGGCGGCCCTGGCCAACGCATCGGGAGAGATGTCGCCCAGCGCATAGGCGTGGCTGATGACGACTTTTCCTTGCATGCTCGATGCCGTGGTCCGGGCGACGATCTCCTCGATCTCGAACAGGCCGAGCGTGCCGCGGTCATGCAGGTGGACGTCGACGCCGGCGCCGCGTTTTTCGGCGAGACCGAAGACGACATCGAGATGGCCCTTCACATCGCGGTCGAAGCTCGCCGGATCGAGCCCGCCGATCAGGTCGCAGCCGAGCCTGAGCGCCTCGTCCAGCAGCTCCGCAGTGCCTGGCGAGGACAGGATGCCGCTTTGCGGGAAGGCGACGAGCTGGATGTCGATCAGGTCGCGGTACTTCTCGCGCACCCCAAGGATCGTCTCCACATGCTTCAGCCCGACCACGGCATCGACCATGACATGGCTGCGCATGGCGAGGCTGCCATTGCCGACGCAGAGCTCGAGCTGGTTTCCCGCCCGCTCCTCCATGGCTGCTGCCTGCTCGAGGTTGCGCATCTGAAAGGCGACCCGCTCGCGCACGTCGAAGCCGTTGGTGCAGGGAATGTGAGGGCGCCAGGCGTCGCCATAAAAGGAGGTATCGAGATGGGTATGGCCCTCGACGAAAGCCGGCAGCACAAGCTGCCCGGCGAGGTCGACGGCACCGGACCTGGCTGCATTGCCGGCCGGAGCGATGGCGCTGAAGCGGCCGTCGGCGACGATGAGGTCACGGAGCGAGCCATCGGCAAGCCTGGCGTTGAGAAAATGAGTCTGATCCACGATGCAATCCGTTGAAAAGGCAAGCGTCAGTCGTCGCCGGTCGAACGGACGAGGTCAATGCGGCAAGGGATAGAAAGTGTTTCGCCTTGCCTTCTCGTTGTGGGGGGCGGCAAGCTCAACCCTCCGCATATACCGTCTTCGCGGAAGTTTCACCGGGCGGCAGATATGCGATGGTGAAGTCTGCGGTATGAGGCCGCCGTGGTCGACGCGGACGCCCAAGCACATCCCCAACAATGCGCCCCCAACGGCCGCGTCGACCATGAACGGAAATGGCAATGGCGACCTTGTCCAGGTCGCCGTTTCGACCGGCCCGCCTAAGTCAGCCTTGGATGCCGGCGTATTCGGCGACCAGCGGCTCATATTCCTCGAAGGACGGCAACGCTTCGTAGCTATGCACGGCCGACGTCGCCGCCCAAGGCAATTTCTCAGATGTCCAGGTCTCGATGAACGGGGCAAACCAGGCATGGTCGTCGAGCATTGTCGGGCGCAGGTTGACGAACCAGTCGATCCCCTCCGGCCGCGTGAACATCCAGGTCATGCAGTAGCCGCAGAAATAATGTTTTGAAGCGCCGTGCAGACCGCCGACCACCGGCTCGCCCTTCGTCACCTCGAAAGCTTCCGAGGGGATCGCCGCGCTCAGCGAATAGGCGCTGGACGACATCGACTGGCAACCGGTGCAATGACAGGCCATTGTAAGCAAGGGTTTTACGGAGATCTTCAGCCGCACGCGGCCGCAGCGGCAGCCTCCTTCAGCGGGTAGAGAAAGCGGCGGCAAGACGGGCTCCTTGGGTTGGATCGAGACTTTACCGACAAATATCGGCAGTGACAAAGGGGCGCGAAGGAACGCGGCCTTTCAGTTATTGCCCTCCAACCAGCTCCGCCGTGGTCGTCATCCGCGCGCCCTGCCCCGCGAAGGCCTCGTTGTGGCGGGCGATGATGTCGGGCGCCTTCTCCTCCAGTGAATCCAGCGTCGAATGTGCGTCGGAAACGACGGTGACGCCCAGACCTTCGGCGAAGGCTCCCTTTACAGTGGCGGCGACGCAGAAGTCGGTCTGGGCGCCGATGAGCACGACGTCCTTCGCGCCATGCCCCGCCACCCATTCGATGAGTTCGGAATTAGAGAAGGCGTTGCCGACATTCTTGCCGAAGGTCGGCTCGTCGTCGGCCTGACCGAGCAGCGGCCAGACCGGCCAGCCGGAGGCGCCCGGCGCCAGCGGATCGCCGGGCGGTCCGTTATGGCGGATGAAGGCCACCTTGCGGCCCGTGCGCCGCGCCCAAGCAATCAGCCTGCGGGCGCGTTCTGCGATGGTGTCGGCGTCGTGGATGGGCGGATCGAAACGGCCATCGAACATGCCCATCTGCAGGTCGATGACAATCAGCGGCGCGGCGGCGGAGGGGGCGGTGTCTGGCATGGCGCAAAGATAGCATGGGTGGGGGACGGGTCAAGAAGGAGGCAGGAGCCAGCAAGCAACAACTCGCGCGAACCATCTACAATTTTCGGTTGTATTCAGGATTAATCACAACTAAGGTGGTTGAGAGATCGGGGGATGACAATGGGATGAACAATACACCGTGTTCCTGATCGGAGGAGGCACGGGAGGTGACGAGCAGGCGGTTTTCACGCCGCACGATGTGGGGACCCGATGCAGGCTCACCTGCAGCTATCGCAATAAAGTGATCGTTGCTGAAGAAGACGACTACTTCGAAGCCCTATGCCAAATCCGCAATCAGCTCGAAGTGGAAGGACTACTACCCTTTTGTTATGGCGCGAGCGCCAATATTTTCCCTGAAGGCACCGTGACAGAGATGAGTCGAGGATTGGTGGTCTGCAAAGTAAAAGCGGGCGAGCCTCCCAAGAAGAGCGACTTAGTCAATATATTTGACGATGGCTATGATGTGATGCCCGTGTTCGTCTCGATGCAGCAGAAGTTTTGGGATTCGTGGCTCGCCTCCCTGCCCCGATCGCAAGACCCGGAGATAGTGAATTCGATGGACGGTGCGGCCCACTCCCTCTGGCAATCTCTAACACTTGGTTTTGCCAAGATATTGAAATCGCTTTTTCCACGGTCAGAGGGAAGATAAGGCGCCTGGCTTTTACGACATCAGCGGCATCGGACCCTTCAGCGCTTCCGCCAACCTGCTGCAGCCCAAGGCGCGCGGGCGCATCAACGGGTTGTTCGTCGGCATCTTCTGCATCGGCGGCGCGATCGACTCGCTGCTGGCCGGCATTGCCTGTGCCTGGGGCGGCTGGAACGCGGTGTGTACGGTCGGAGCGCTGTTCGGGGTGGTGGCGCTAGCGGTGGATTGGACCGAGTAGCACGATCTTCCCTTCTCCGCTTGTGGGGGAAGCTACCCAATCCCTCCTGTCACCGTATAGGCCCCGCCGACGCGCCCATCCGGCGACCTCACAATGGCCGTGACGATCGAACCATAGGAACCGCGCCAGACGCTATGGAAGCCTTGATGGGTCGTGGCCGGTACGATCACGCGACCGGTGAATCGGTTACCGTTGCCTTGCATGGAAACCGGCTCGCCGTTGACGTGGACTTTCACTACCGCCGCGTCGCCGACCTCCAGTGCAATCGCGATCTCATCGGTGGCGCCGGAGCGCGCCGTCTCAGCCGTGAGCGCCAGCGTGAGCGGGGCATCGCCGACACGACTTGCCGCGCCCCTGCCGTCGAACACATCATCGGCCAGCGGCGGCGTGCGCGGCGGAATGGTGCGGCGCTTCGTGGCGCGCTCGTAGTCGCCGGCGATCCTCAACAACACTACGTCATCATAAGCCTTGCCGGCGAAGGTGAGGCCGACGGGCATGCCGATATCGGCCATGGCGCCCATCGGCACCGTCACCGTCGGGATGCCGAGATGCCGCCAGACCAGATTGCCGTTGGCGACCCAGGTGCCGTTGCGCCAGGCAAGCCGGGCGGAAGCCTCGTTGATGTCGGCATCGGCCGGGCCGACATCGGCGACCGCCGGCAGCACCACGGCGTCGAGGCGGTTGGCATCGAGCCAGTCCTCGAAGTCGATGCGGCGCGTTGCTTCCAGGCCCTTCAGGCCTTTCTCGATGGTTGGGATGTCTTCCAATCGCGCCACCCCGCGCTTCGCTCGCTCGACATACTGCGCCAGATCGAAATCGGCATCGCCGTAGCGATCGCGCAACGTGCCCGGCGGTTGCGGGAAGATTTTTGCGCCGTCGACCGAAGCGAGATCGGGGATGGCCGAATCGGCGTTGGCGCGCAGGAAATCGTCCCAGGACCAGATGGACAGGTCCCAGATCTCGCGTTCGGCGAATTCCGGCGGCACAAGGCCGCGGTCGACCATCGACAGCGCGCCCCGACGGTCGCGTTCGTAGTTGGAGACGACAGGGAAATCGACCTCGACCACCTCGGCGCCGAGTGCTTCAAGGTCGCGCGCCGCCTGCCGCCACAACTCCAACACCGAGGCGCGCGTCTCGATCGGGCGCTCCGCGCCTTCGTCCTTGCCGATATACATTTTCGGCACGCCGAGCCGCTTGCCCTTGAGCGCGCCTTGCAGCGGAAGCGCGGCATATCTCGCCGGCCGCAGCGCCGAGGCTTTCGGGATTTGCACCCAGGGCTGCACGCGCCAGAAGTCGCCGCGCGTCTCGTTATCGTCAGCGACGATCACATCGAGCAGCTCCAGCATGTCGGGAATGGTCCGCGTATGCGGCACGACCACATCCATGGTCGGCACCAAAGGCCAGTTGCCGCGCACCGAGATGACGCCGCGCGAAGGCGTGTAGGCAACCAACGCGTTGTTGGATGCGGGCGCGCGGCCGGACGACCAGGTTTCCTCGCCCAGACCGAAAGCCGCGAAGCTGGCTGCGGTCGCCGTGCCGGAGCCGTTGGACGAGCCGGAGGCGAAAGCGGCGGTAAGGAAATCCTTGTTGTACGGGCTTTCGGCGCGGCCATAGACGCCGCGCTGCATGCCGCCATTGGCCATGGGCGGCATGTTGGTGAGGCCGATCAGCACCGCGCCGGCCGCGCGCAGCCGGGCGATGGTGAAAGCGTCCTCGTTCGCCATGAGATGCTCGAAGGTCGGCGAGCCGGCCGCCACCGTCAGCCCCTCGGCCTTGTAGCTGTCCTTGGCGGTGTAGGGGATGCCGTCGAGCGGTCCTAGCGTCTTGCCCTCGCGGCGGCGCCGGTCGGACGCTTCCGCCTCTTCGAACATCTTCGGGTTGAGGACCGGCACGGCGTTGAGCGCGATGCCGTGGCGATCGTAATGGGCGATGCGCCGCAGATACGCAGCGACCAGCTCGACGCTGGTGACGGTGCCGTCTTCCAGCGCGCGGCGCAGGTCAGCGATCGAGGCTTCGACGAGGTGGAGCATGATGGCGAGCGAATTCCCTTGTAGAAGTTGCGTTCCGTCACACCCCCCTCTGCCCTGCCGGGCATCTCCCCCGCAAGGGAGGAGATTGGCTGGCGCGACGGCTTTCGCCAATCGCTGACGCTGCAGAGAGGGCGCCGTCGCAGGAACTGCCGATCGCCCCCCTTGCGTGGGAGATGGCCGGCAGGGCAGAGGGGGTGCTATCCCGCCGGCCCGTCAGGTAATCCAAAGGCTCTATTCATTTTCCCGACGAATGCCCGCCTCCCGCCGTCGTGCTCTACGCTCAACCCACCAATCATTCTGCCAATTCTCATAGCCGAGAAGTGAGCCCTCCATCCGTTCGAGGGCTTCGTTCCAGCCGGTCTTGGCGGAGACTTTCGATGCCAGCAGATATGCGTCTATTCGCCATTCCTCGCCGGGGAGTGCGAAGAAGGCGCGCCGCCATCTTTCGAACTTCGGGAAGCGAGCGCGCTCGGCCTCGGTGAAGGGCGTGTCGATTATGCGGCGCACCAACCGACCCGAGCGGACGAACGGGTCGAAGCGGACCAGCATTTCCGCCAACCACTCCACCGGATAGGTGTCTTGGAACACCGCCAGAGGCTTGCGACCTTCAAGCATCAGCGGCAGCTCGAAATTCGTGTGAACGAGATACGGTGTCTGGCGGATTGGATGCCAGGACTGGACGCGATTGAACCTCGGGTCAAGCTCGCGAGGTGGGATGCATATCGCGCCTAGCCTTTGAATATCTCCCGGGTCCAATTCCCATGAGCCTGATAGCTGTGTGCTGCTGCAACCCAGAACCGCGCCAAGCTCTTTCAGGTCCAAGACGCAGATTTGAGCCTCAGCGACAGCCGAACCGGTCGCAAGATCGATCTCCTGCAGGACAAAATAAGTGGATTCGGCAGTGTTGCTCATGCGGCGACGGTGGCTGCTCGGACAGTCGTTGTACAGGTCTTCTTCGGATAAGCTGGCGTTCGTTGGCGCCCCTGTCTGCTCTGCCGGGCCATTTCTCCCCCCCCACTTGGGCGAGATTGGCTGTCGAGGCCGCTTTTCGCCCACCTCGAACGTCGCACTCACTCCGCGCCCCGGCAAACAGCACCGTGCCGTCCCCGCCCGCCGCCGGCCAGTCGCGGATGGTGCGGTCGATGCCGCCGGTCAATAGCGTGCCGTCGGCGGCGAAGGCGACCGAATACATAGGACCAGTGCCGGAGTCGAATTCGGCGATCTCAGCGCCGGTGTCCACGTTCCAGATCCTCGCGGTGCCATCCAGCGAGACGGAGCCAAGGCGCTTGCCGTCGGCCGACAAAGCGAGCGCGTAGACCGTGCCGGAATGGCCGTCGAAGCGGCGAACCTCCTTGAAGCTGTCGAGGTCCCAGAGCTTGATCGTGTAGTCGCCGCTGCCGGTCACCGCATGATGGCCATCGGCCAGGAAGACCGCGCCATAAGCGCCGCGGTCGTGGCCGTGCCAGCTGCGCAGCTGCTTGCCCGAAACGATATCCCAGAGCTTCAGCTCACCGTCGATGCTGCCGGTGAGCGCCCTGGTGCCGTCGGGCGAGATGGCGACGGAGCTCACCGACCAGTCGTGGCCCGGCAGCACGTGCAGCACCGCCCCCTTCCCCAGGTCCCAAACCACGACAGAACCGGTGTCGTGACCGCTGACGGCGCGCTTGCCGTCCGGGCTGATCTTCAATTGCCCGACGCCGCCGTTCGCCCCTGAGGAGAAGACGTGCAGCACGGTGCCGTCGGATAGCTGGCGCAGCACGATTTCGCCGTCGTCGCCGGCGGTGAGCGCGGTCTTGCCGTCGGGCATGAAAAGCGCGATGCGCGCCATATCTTTGTGCTGGCCAAGATCGCGGATCAGCCGCTTGCCGTCGATGTCCCAGAGCTTGATCATGCGGTCGGTGCTGGCGCTCAAGATCTCGTGGCCGTCGGCCGACACCGCCAGCCAGACGACGGCTTCGCGGTGGCCTTCCAGCGCGGTCGGCTGGGCCGGAGGTGCTGGCGGAGGCGGCGCCTCCGTCTGCGGCGGCGTTGCGGGCGCGAGTGCCGTCTGCTCGGTTGGCTGGACCGGCTCTGCCGGTTGGGCGGGCTGCGGCGCGGACTCGGCCGGCGCGGCGGCTGTCGGCGCCGGCTGGACAGGAGCCGCAACCGGCTCGGGCAGCGCGGGCTTTGCGGCCTCTTCCTGTGCGGATACAGGCGCGGCTGGCTCGATGCTCGCCTCAGGCGTGTTTGGTTTTGTGCTCGCCTCCGGCTCGGCAGACCACTGCGCCGGCTCCGCCGGCGCAGTGGCGACCTCCTTCGCCGGTTCGCTGCCCGGCGCCCGCCACGGACCAAACTGGTCGGCGACGATCACGATCAGGGCCAGAAGCGGCAAGGCGAGTGCTGCGCGGCGCAACCGCGGATGGCCGGCCGGCGCGACCTCGGCGTCGCGACCGAACAAAGGGGCGGCCGGATCGTGCCTGGCGGCGCCCGGCAGCAGGCCGGCGAGGAAAAGCAGCCCGGCAAGGATCGACAGCAAGCCGGCCGCGCCGAGGACTTCCAGGCGCGTCGTCGCCTCCAGCCCACCGCCCAGCGCCGGATAGAGCTTGGCGAAAGAGGCAATGCCGACGATCAGCATCGCCAGCGCCAGCAGCCTGTCGGTCGATCTCTTCATCAGTTTCCCCCGCGCCTCGCGGCCCCAAGTCCTTACAATCCGATGGCGACAGGCGGCCCGGCATCTTAGCGGAGCCCGCGGCCAGCCTAAGTGCAGGACTTCACACTTCGCCAGCCGATATCTCGGCATCCAGCTCCAACCGGCGCGGCGCCCACTATTGGGCGATGTTGTATCAGTAGAACGCTATCCCCAGGAACAGAAAAGCTCGCTCCACGCCGGTCATTGACAGAAATTGCTTATGTGAGATTATCCGCCGGGATTTTCAGGGGAGAACATCTTATGAAGAAGACTTACGAGAAGCCTGTTTTGGTCCGCAAGGGCAAGCTTTCGGCGGTGGTGGCCGGTCCGTCGGTCATCGTCAACGGCAGCACCACCTAATGATGTAATTTCAGCGCCGTAGCAGGAACGCTAACGGTGAAGAGCTTGCCCGGGCGTTTGCTTGACGGCAGACGTGCGTATGAGATCGTGCGGCGAAACTTCGGGAGAGCTTGGATGAAGAGAACCTATGTGAAGCCGACCCTGGTCAAGAAGGACAGGCTTTCGGCAATCACCGCGAACGGCGCAGCTTCCGTCGTATTCTGAGCCAAAAGGCGCATTGCAGACCTTCAGGCGGCGCGCGTTAGCCTTGCTTGAGATATCGCAGGAATTGCCGCGCGTTGGCCGGCATATGTCAAAGCGCCACGATCAGATCGTCGAGCACAGCCTGCCAGTGGTGTCTGGTGGAGATACGCACACGCGTCACCGCCTCCAGCATGGGCGCGTATTGAACGGGCGCCAGCGCCGACAGCACGATTTCGTCGCGCGCGACCGCCTCCTCCCCCAACCAGCTTTCCACCAGCGCGGTCTCTCCTTCCGAGGCCAGCCAGGCCGCCGTGAGCATCACCGAGTGGAAGCCGAAGGGCGTGGCGCGACCGAACTCGGCCGGATGGCCGCTGCTGGTATAGGCGATGTAGGCGCCGGACACGTTGCCGTTGGCATAGCCCTCGCTGTTGGCGGTGTGGTCGCGCGCCATGGCGTTCAGATTGCGCCAGTCTAGCCCGGCGTGGCCGGAGGGCACTTTGCACAGGCCGCGCGGGGTTATGTCGTCGAAGCCGATGGCCTTGAGCGCCGCGTCGGGCGCGAGCGCGCCGCGCGCCAACAGGCCGAGATCGACCGGATAGGCCGACAGCTTGAGCCTTCGGTCGAGCCCCGAGCCCGCAATGACGATTTCATCGGCATCGACGCCGAGCGGGAAGCGGAAGGCGGCGTCGGCAGGCAGCGCCCGGTTCTCGAGCAACTGACCTTTGCCCATGACCGACAGCGTGACGCCCGTCGCGACCGGCGTCCTGCCATTCAACGTCCGCCCCGGCGCTAGGCCGACCGGCTTCGGCAACGCCTCGCCGATGAGGCCGACCATGGCGCCCGGCGCATCCCGCAGGCACACCGTCTGGTCCCGGTTGGCACTGCTGGCGCGCCAGCCCGGCGGCACCGAGACCGAGAAACGATAGACACCTGGCCGCTGGATCGCCGCGCTGCGGCGCTTCGACGACATCGGGAAATTCGCGAAACCGGCAGCGTTGCTGCGCGCCGAAGCAAGGAAAGTGCCGCGTTCGTTGTAGAGCCGCACGACGATGCCCGCCATCGGCCGGTCGGCTTGACCATAGGTGCCGTCGCCGTCGACATCCATGTAGACGAAGGACGAGAAGTTGAGCTTGCCGGATGTCGCCGCCCACGCGGCGCGCGGCGCATAGTCGCCCGCCGGATTGGGGTTGCCGCGCGCTCTGCGGCGCTTGCGGCGCCAGCGCAGCGCGATCGCGATGAGGGCGATCGCACCGGCAAAGACGAGGGCGGAGATGAGGGCGACGAGGGCGGTGTCAGCCATGGCGGCCAGGCGACGGCTGCAGACCGGTGTTCAAGACCATCAGGTCACCCCCCCTCTGATTCTTGGCAGACTAGAGCACGATGCCGAAAAGTGTGAAGCGGTTTTCCGACGACATCATGCTCTATCTCTTTGATATGGAGACGGATTCAGACTTCAGGTCGATTCGACCTGAAGTTATCCGGCTCTAGCGTTGGGCGCTGATGCTGCAAGGTATGTCCGCAGGAAATTCGTCTTGAATAGTAATCCCGGCGGGACGGCGCGGGCCTTCCTTTCTTGCCGGAGAAGGTCAGGTCGCCAATTCCACCCAGACCGGCGCGTGATCGCTGGGGTTTTCTCCTCCCCGCACCTCACGGTCGATGCCCGCCGCTTTCAGTTTTCGAGCGAGCTTCTTCGACAACAGGATGTGGTCGAGCCGCAAGCCGGCGTCGCGCGGCCAGCGGTTCCGGCGATAGTCCCAGAAAGTGTAGAGCCGCTGCTCCTTGGGAAAAACCTTGCGCAACGCGTCCGTCCAGCCCTGGTCGATCAGCGCGGCGAAGACGGCGCGGCTTTCAGGCTGCACCAGCGCGTTATTGTCATAGGACCGGGTCTCATAGATGTCGCGCGGCTCGGGCACGATGTTGAAATCGCCGGCGAGCGCTACCGGCAGGCCGGTGTCGAGGAGCTCACCCGCATGCGCCGCGAAGCGCTCGTGCCAGGCGAGCTTGTAGGCGAATTTCGGGCCGGGCTGCGGATTGCCGTTTGGCGCATAGAGGCAAGCGATGACGACGCCGTCGACCGCCGCCTCGATGTAGCGGGCCTGGCGGTCGGCATCGTCGCCGGGCAGCGCATCGCGCGTCAGCACAGGCTCGGCGCCGCGTGCGAGGATCGCGACCCCATTCCAGGTCGGCTCCCCCTTCCACACCGCGCCATAGCCGGCCTTGGCGAGCCGGGTCAGCGGGAATTGCGTGTCGCGGGATTTCAGCTCCTGCAGGCAGACGACATCGGGCTTTGCCTTGGCGAGCCAGGCGAGCAGGTTTTCCAGCCGGCTGTTGATGTTGTTGATGTTGAAGGTGGCGAGTTTCATCAGCTCATCAGAACAAGAGCCCAGATGTGTCGCAAGAGGGCAGCAGGATGTGCTTCGGCACCCATCCATTCAGCGCCGGCGCCGAGAGTTATGGCTGAGCCATCCGTGCCTTCACAGTCTCCGCCACCGTCCTCAAATGATCCGCGGCCGAAAAGCCCGAGATCGCCTTGCGTGGCTTCAGATCGTGGTCGCCGTCCTCCAGCCAGATCACCTCGATGGCAGGAGAAAGGCCGTAGGTCGCGACTTCCTCCTTCGTGCCGAACTCGTCGCGCGTGCCCTGGAAGATCAGCGTCGGCGTCTTCAGGTCGGCGAGATGCTTTGTGCGCAACTGCTCCGGCTTGCCCGGCGGATGAAAGGGATAGCCGAGACAGACCAGCCCGCCGATCTCGCCCTTGGCGAACATCTCGCCGGCGACCATGGAGGCGACGCGGCCGCCCATCGACTTGCCGCCGATGATCAGTCTGCCGGTCACGCCCTTGGCGCGCAGATCCGCGATCGCCTTGACGTATTCCGGGTTCACCGTCTCGGCGCGCGGCGGCGGCTTGCGATGGCCGTAGCGGCGCGCCGCCATGTAGTGGAACTCGAAGCGTGCGACGCGGAAGCCGGCCGCTGCGAGCGCCTTGGCGGTGGCGGCCATCGACGCGGAATCCATCGGTGCGCCGGCGCCATGCGCGAGCAGGATGGTAACGGGGGCGGAGTCATCTCCGTCGAAGAGGAAACTGGTCATGGGGAGGTCTCGCTTGCGAGGCCGAGTTCCGTCACACCCCTCTCTGGCCTGCCGGGCATCTCCCTTTCAAGGAGGGAGATCAGCCGTTGCGTCGGATTTCGCCAACCGCCAGCGTGGGACGATAAGTACGGCGCCTGAACTGCCAATCTCACCCCTTGCGGGGGAGATGGCCGGCAGGCCAGAGGGGGGTGCTCAAGCGCGAACATCTCGCTCACCTGCCATATGCAGATCCACGAACTGTATCCCCTTCTGCGCAGTCCGCGCCCAATCGGACACCGCATCCAGCTCCAGATATCGCACCCACAGCCGGCGAGCCTCGGTTAGATTGCCCGCATCGAACTCCAGGCGCGCGAGATTGAACACCGGATCGGCGTAAGTCTTGTCGAGCACGATCGCCTTCTGCAGATGCCGGCGCGCCGAAGCGACCTTGCCTTCGTCGCTCATCAGGCCGGCGAGATTGAACCAGGCCTCGACGAAGCCGGGGTCGAGCTTTATCGCGCGGGCATAATCATGCGCGGCTTCGGCAACCCGGCTGGCGCCGCGCAGGCAGTTGGCGCGGTTGAAGGCGGCAATCGCATCCTTGGGATCGATCGCCAGACAGCGCTGGTAGAGCGCAGCCGCGTCGTCGTGACGCCCTTCCTCTTCCGCGGCTTCCGCCTCGGCGAACAATTCCTCCAGCGTGTCGTCTTCCGGTGAGCCGAGATCGAACAGCAGCTGACCATCGAGCTCGCTCCTGCCTTCGTCGAGATAGATCGCATCCGGGCGGCCATGCTGCGAGCCTAGATTGAGCGACTTGGCGGTGAGCGATGCGACCGGGCCGGAGCGATGCACCGAGCGCGCGATCGCGCCCCAGGTGGCGCCGCTGGCAATCAGCCCGGCATACTTCCTCGCCAAGATCAGATCGCGGAAGGAATATGGTTCGCCGTCATGCTCGAAGGCATCGAACAGCGACAGCATGTCGAGATCATCACCCGCCAGCCGCGATTGGTCGATTAGCGACTGCCTGGAGAGCGACGAAGCGTCGGGCGCCTTCATCAACCCAAGCAGGCGCAGGAAACCGCTCTCGCTGATCAGCGCGCGGCCTAATTCGCGCTCGGCCTTCGCGCGGCGCTCGATTTCGGCATCGCCGGATTTCGCCGCCTTGGAGAGAAGCGTGCGACCGAACAGGACGTGAGTGGTGCGGCGGGTGACGCCGCGCCGCAACTCCGCATGGCGGCGCTCGACCTCGCGGGCAGCGAGGCGCAGCGGAAAGGCGGCCAGCGCGCCGATGACGCCGAAGACGGCGCCGGGAACGATCACTGGCCCTGCATTTCCCGTCACTTCTTGCTCTTGCCGACAGCCTTCAACAGGTTCGCCTTCAGCGGATTTTCAGCCGCGCCGCCGGCAGCCGCCTTCTTGGCTGGCTTGGCTGGCGCTTCCTCGGCCTTGCTCTTCGACTTGGCTGGCGGCTTCGTCTGCTGCGACAGACTCGCCTTCAGCGCATCCATCAGGTTGATGACGTTGCCACGCTCCGGCGCGGCCGCGATGATCGGCTTGTGGCCCTTCAGCTTCTCGCGGATCATCGCCATCAGCGCCACTTCATAGCGGTCCTCGTAGTTCTTCGGATCGAAGTGCGTTTCCTTCTGCTTGATCAACGCCAGCGCAAGCTCCAGCATTTCCGGATCCGGCTTGCCGGCCGGAATGTTGCCGAAATATTCAGCCGTGCCGCGCACTTCGTTGGGATTCCTCAAGGTGCAGACGAACATGCCGTTCTCGCGCGGGCCGATCGTCACCACGCGCTCGCGGCTGGAGAGTACCAGGCGGGCGATCGCCAGCTTGCCGGACTTGCGCATGGCTTCGCGCAGCACCGCGAAGGTTTCCTCCGCCATGGCGCCGTCGGGCGCGAGATAATAGGGCGAATCCTGGTAGATGACGTCGACCTCGCTCTCGTCGACGAAGGCCTCGATGTTCATCGTGTGGTTGGATTCGATCCTGACCGCGTCGAGGTCGGCGTCATCGATGATGATGTACTGCTTGTCCTCATATTCGTAGCCGCGCACCAGGTCCGAGCGCTCGACAAGGCCAAGCTCGGGGTCGACCGGCTTCATGTTGATGCGGTTGTGGGTCTTCTTGTGCAGCTGATTGAACGAAATGCGCTCGCTCGCGCTGGTGGCCGGGTAAAGCCGGACCGGACAGCTGACGAGGCTGAGTTTGAGGTAACCTTTCCAACTTGCCCTGGGCGCCATGATGAACTCCTACGCGGCCATGCACTGACACTATGTTGGAGCATGGTCTTGTCCAAAAACCGGTTCCCACTTTTGGGGACCATGCTCTTTGCAGCGCTTCGTCCTGAGGACGATCAGCGCCGTGGAAATCCTACACCGCCCCCTGATGATAGTGCCGAATTCCTAGCGAAATGTTTTTCGGGGCGGTTGGCGCGGAGAATAATTCAAATTGTAAGAAGCGTCGATGGAGACGGAACCGAAACGCTGGCAGGACAGAGGGGGTGTGACGGAATGGCAAACGCCTGCGGTTTACCTCCCCTCAACCACCGGCAAATCCCTTGCCGCCTCATCGATCTCCGCCCAGGGATCGCCTGACGTCTCCAGCAGCCCCGGCAGCGAGGCGTAATTCAGGTCCTCCGGCGCGTCGATTGTCTCCAGGTCGGTCCAGCTCACCGGCGTCGAGGCCGGCAGATTGGTGCGGGCGCGCAGCGAATAGGGCGCGGCTGAAGTGTGGCCGCGCGCGTTGCGGTGGAAGTCGATGAAGATGCGCTTCTTGCGGTTTTCCTTGCCCATCGTCGTGGTGAAGGTGTCGGGCGCGCTTGCCGCCAGCAAAGTCGAAATCGCGCTCGATGCCTGATGCAGTTTCTTCCAGTTCTGCTTTCGGGTCACCGGCACGGTGATGTGGATGCCTTTGCCACCCGAGGTTTTGGCGAATGGCACCAGGCCCAGGCTCTCCAGCCCGCCCTTGATGTTGACGGCGGCCTCAACCACCTCGCGCCAGGAAATCCCCTCGCCCGGGTCGAGGTCGAAGACGATCTGGTCGGGCTTGTCGAGTTTTGTGCGGTGCGTGCCCCAGGTGTGGAACTCGACGACGCCGAATTGCGCCAGCGCCAGATAGCCCTTGGCGTCCTCGACCGAGAGATAGGTTTTCGTCTCGCCCTCCGAATTGGTGCTCTCGAACACCGCCACCGAAGGCGGCATACCGGTGAAGGCGTGACGCTGGAAGAAACAGTCCTGCGGCTTGCCGGTCGGGCAGCGCACCAGCGACACCGGCCGGCCGATGATATGCGGCAGCATGAAATCGCCGACCAGCGCGTAATAGACGGCGATGTCGAGTTTTGTTGGCCCGGTCTTGCCGAACAGCCGCCGCTCCGGATTGGTGACCCAGATGGTGGCGAGATCGGCTTCGGCGATCAGCCGCTTGCGCTTGACCGCCACCGGCGTGGTCAGCCCGCCGACATCGCGCAACCCGCGAAAGACGCCGTGCCGGATCGCATTATCGCCGGTGCGGTTCGAATAATGGATGCGGGCCGACAGCAGCGGCTTCACCCAGTGCATTTCGCGCATGACCTCGCGCGGCACGCCTTCAGGCGGGCTGGCACCGGCGGTCAGCCGCTCCAGCCGGGCCAGCAGGTCCGTCGCCATGTCGCGGTCGAAGCCGGTGCCGACCTTGCCGCGATAGTGCAGCTCGCCATTTTCGAACTCGGCCATGCCGAGCGCCGCCAGCCCCTCCGCCCGGTCGGAGACGGTGTAGCCGGCGATGACGAAATCATCCGTCTTTTGCGCCTTCACCTTGGTCCAGCTCTTGGTTCGACCGCTTTGGTAGATGGCGTCGGCGCGTTTGGAAACGACGCCTTCGAGTCCCAGTTCCGTCGCCTGTTCATAGAGCCCGCGCCCGTCACCCTCGACATGATCGCTATACTGGATGGCGGAATTGGCGGCCTGGCCGGCGAGCAGTTCGGCGAGCAGCGCTTTGCGCCTTTGCAGCGGCGCCTTGCGCAGGTCCCAGCCGTCGAGATGGAGCAGGTCGAAGGCGTAGAAATGCAGTTTTGAGCCGGCCCCTTCGGCCAGCGCGTCCTGCAGCAGCGCGAAGCGGGAGATGCCCTTGTCGTCGAGCACCATGATCTCGCCGTCGATGATTGCTTCGGCGACCGGCAGTCGCAAAAAAGCCTGCGGAAGATCACCATAGCGCTTGGTCCAGTCGATGCCGCCCCGGGTGATCAGCCGCACCTCGCCATCCACCACATGCGCCATGGTGCGGTAACCGTCGAACTTGATCTCGTGCAGCCAGAGTTGGTCGGTGCGCTCCGCGAGATTATCGCTGCCTGGCGGCTTCGACACCTGCGTGGCGAGCTGCGGCTCGATGCGGCTCGGCGGGTTAGCCTTGACGGCGCCGGGCAGCGCGCCGGGCTTCAGCGAGCCCCGCTTTGGCGGCAGGCGTTCCGTCTTCTTCGGCGCCGCCGCCAGTTCTTCGATGCGGCGGCCGGACTTCACGCTCTCCGGCCGTGCCTCGAGGATGTCGAGCCTGGTGTCGGAAGCGAGGTCGCGCTCCTTGAACAAGAGCCAGTTCTTCTTGTTCTCATCCTCGCCGGGCTTCGGCTTCAGCCGGGTCAGCATCCAGCCGCCATTGAGTTTTTGCCCGGCCAGCCGGAACTTGAAGGCGCCGGTCCTGAGGCTTTTCTCGACATCCTCCATCGGCGCCCAGGTGCCGGTGTCCCACACGATCATCGGCCCGCCGCCATATTCGCCCTCGGGGATGACGCCCTCGAAATCGATATATTCGATCGGATGGTCCTCGGTCTCGACGGCGAGACGCTTGTCGGCGGGGTTGAGCGAGGGCCCGCGCGGGACGGCCCAGCTCTTCAGGACGCCGCCGACTTCGAGGCGCAGATCATAGTGGTCGGCGGTGGCGTGGTGCTTGTGCACGACGAAGCGGTTGGAACCGTCGGCGGAAAGGCTGCCGGCCGGTTCGGGGGTGCGGGAGAATTCGCGTTTGGCGCGGTAGGATTTGAGGTTGGCGGGCATGGACTAAGTGCCGAGGCGCAGACGGGACAATGGCAAACGCCTCGTTCCTTCGCGCCCCCCTCTGTCCTGCC
>NZ_JAIUHK010000047.1:0-40182 GCF_020165075.1 Mesorhizobium sp. CA4 | reverse complement strand
CTCCCCCAAGGAGCGCCGCCGCATCCGTCTCCCTCGCGAAGAGACGGTTCATTAATGGCGCACACAATCGACAAGGAGGAATGAACGATGCTGAAGTCACTGTCTTCGAATAGCCGGACGGCGCTCGATGTCGTCAACATCGTCGTCGGGCTCGGTCTTTTCCTGTCTCCCTGGTATCTCGGCTATACGGGGGGAGAGCCACGCCGCGTGGAATGCTTGGATCGTCGGCGCGGTGGTTGCGTTGATTGCGGTCGGCGCGCTGGTGGCGTTCCGTGAGTACGAGGAATGGGCCAACCTCGTCCTCGGTCTATGGTCGATCGCAGCGCCCTGGCTGCTGGGCTTCGCGGCCGTAACGGCTGCCATGTCGGCTCACGTGATCGCCGGCATTGTCGCTGCGGTGGTCGCCGCCGGCAATGTCTGGTCGGCCCACAACCGTCCGCTATCTACGGCCTGAAACAGGCGCTTTGGCGGGTCTCTATAAGCCGGGCCCGCCCCCTCATCAGAAAGAGCGGGACCGGGATCATGGAAATGAACAAGAAGACCCGATTCAATATCGGCTACTGGGTCGTCGCCTTCCTCATGCTGATGGCCTTCCAGTACTTCTTTGCGACAGCGAGACAGGTCGCGCAGATTCCTTACAGCGATTTTGAGACATACCTTAACCAGGGCAAAGTCGCCGAGGTGGCGGTTTCGGACCGCTTCATTCAAGGCCGTTTCAAGGAGCCGCTCAACGGCCGGCCCATGTTCATCACGACACGTGTCGAGCCCGACCTGGCGCGCCAATTGCAGAGCCATGGCGTGGTCGTGACCGGCCAGATCGAAAGCACTTTCCTGCGTGATCTCCTCTCATGGGTCGTACCAGTTCTCATGTTCGCCGGCGTGTGGATGTTCATGCTCAAGCGCACGGGCGGCGACCTGGGCGGCGGGCTGATGCAGATCGGAAGGTCCAAAGCCAAAGTCTATGTGGAGAAGGATACCGGGGTGACGTTCGCCGAAGTGGCCGGCGTCGACGAGGCGAAGGACGAACTGAGGGAGATCGTTGATTTCCTCAAGGACCCGAGAAGCTATGGCCGGCTCGGCGGCCGTATGCCGAAGGGCGTGCTCCTCGTCGGCCCGCCCGGCACCGGCAAAACGCTGCTCGCCAAGGCGGTGGCGGGCGAAGCCCGCGTGCCGTTCTTCTCGATTTCCGGCTCGGAATTTGTCGAAATGTTCGTGGGCGTAGGCGCGGCGCGCGTGCGTGATCTGTTCGAGCAAGCGCGCGCCAAGGCGCCCGCCATCATCTTCATCGACGAACTCGACGCGCTGGGGCGCGCCCGCGGCATCGGTCCGCTCGCTGGCGGTCACGACGAGAAGGAGCAGACGCTGAACCAATTGCTCGTAGAGCTCGATGGGTTCGATTCATCGACGGGTCTGGTGCTGCTCGCCGCAACGAACCGGCCCGAAATTCTCGATCCAGCGCTTCTCCGCGCGGGTCGCTTCGACCGGCAGGTTCTGGTGGATCGGCCCGACAAGGCTGGGCGTATCCAGATCCTGAATGTCCATCTAAAGAAGGCAAAGCTCACGAAGGATGTGGATGCCGAGAAGATCGCGGCACTCACGCCAGGCTTTACCGGCGCGGACCTCGCCAATCTCGTCAACGAGGCAACATTGCTTGCAACGCGTCGCAGGGCCGATGCGGTGACGATGGACGACTTCAACAACGCCATCGAGCGGATCGTCGCGGGACTGGAAAAGCGCAACCGCCTGCTTAATGCGAAAGAGCGCGAGATCGTCGCCTATCATGAGACGGGTCACGCGCTCGTCGCCATGGCCCTGCCCGGGGTCGATCCGGTGCATAAGGTCTCGATTATTCCAAGGGGCGTGGGGGCGCTCGGCTACACGATCCAGCGCCCCACCGAGGACCGCTTCCTGATGACGCGCGAAGAGCTGGAAAACAAGATGGCGGTGCTCCTCGGCGGGCGCGCCGCGGAACAGATCGTTTTCGGTCATCTCTCGACCGGCGCGGCCGACGATCTTGTCAAGGTCACCGACATCGCGCGCGCTATCGTCACCCGCTACGGCATGACCGAGAAGCTCGGCCATGTTTCATTGGAGAAGGAGCGTCGTTCGTTCCTCAGCACGGATCAGCCCTATTATGGGCCGCAGGACAGGTCGTATTCCGAACAGACCGCTGCCGCAGTCGACGAAGAGGTCAAGCGCATCGTGGATGAGACGTTCGATCGGACAGTCAATCTCCTTCTCAAGCGCAGACATGTTCTGGAGCGGATCGCTTTGAAGCTCCTGGAGGTAGAAACGCTCGAGGAAAGGGAAATCGCAGCCATGGTGCAGGCCAAACAGGTTTCAGAAGCGAGCGCCTGAGGTCGCGGCAGGCCATGGCGCCGCCGGCACCTATGCTTTCAGGTCCAAGCGTCGCCAGCGCCTTCCGGAGCGGCTTTCGCCGTCGCGACGTTGTTTTGTCCTGACGGTCGGAGTTGTCGTTTCAGTGCAGCCCTAACGCTTCAGATTAGGCCTGATCGCCTCGACCTCTTCTCGCGTGTTCGTATCGGGTAATTCGCCCAGGCCCTCCGGATTTGGTGCGGGATTCGCACGCGTATCTTTTGGCGGCTTTCCCTCCGGCTTGACGCCGGACGGTTTGGATTCCTCCCCTTTTTTCTGCTTCAGCTTTTTCGGCATCTTACTCCTAGCCTCGCATGGCACCGGGACCTGCAACGGCATCATTGAATGCCGCTGCAGAAGCTTTGGCGGAACGTTACATGCGAACAGTTGGTTCCTGCCAAAAACGAGGCGGCGGCGGGCGCTGGAACCCATCGGAGGACAACTCTCGTTATGGGGCCGGGCTGGCCGGCGAGCTGCCTCACTCCCACTCGATTGTATTGGGCCATGATGCCTGCTGATTTTGGCCCCAAGCGCATTCTACATGACTGGGACGACGCGGAGTGCCTGCAAATTCTCTCACTATCCAGCGGACGGCGCCGAAGCAGGCCAGGGTGTTGATCGTCGAGCAGGTCGGCCCCGGCCCGGACACCTCGCATTTCTCCAAACTGTTTGACGTTCACATGCTGGTCTGGGGCAGCGGCCGGGAACGCACGGGGGAGGAATACGCTGCGCTGCTAGAAAGCTCCGGCTGGAAATACCGCCACACCTGGTATCCGCCTTCAAAGATGCTGGGCATCGTCGAGGGCGTGAAGGAATAGCGGCGCCCTCTAGGATATCCCACACCTCTCACTCCCACTCTATTGTTCAAAACCAATGTATGATTTAGCTTGGTTTTTTCTTGTTTTCTGCGCGAGAAACCGACCCGCGGGCCGTCAAAAAGTTACGGTCTTGGTTTTTAAAGGGAAGTTTCTTTACAAATTTTTTTGCTGGGTTCGACATCTATCGCTGTCGATCGGTCCCCTGACGGCCGTTTGCGGGCCAACAATGTGCCGCTCGGCCAGCGCAAAAGTACCGTCACTCCTATAGCAGAGACCTCCCTCATGCGCGAGCCTGGCGGGCCTGTCCCCGCTTTCAAGGACGGTCGGCCGGAACTCTTCAGCCGGTACACCGCACGCCGCACCGGGGCGGATACTGTCACGGGTCTCTGTACCGCAAGGCGTCGACGAGCAGCGAAAACGCCGGAGGGAGCTGTCGGCGATCGGGATAGTAGAGATGATACCCCGAAAAAGGCGGGCACCAATCGTCGAGAACGCGTTCCAGCTTCCCCGATCTAAGCAGCGCGTCGGCCTGATCCTCCAAGACACACGCGAGGCCTACTCCTTCCGCCGCAGCCGCCAAAATCATGGGTATGTCGTTGAGTATCAGCGGACCTTCGACGCGAACATTGAGGTCGCGGCCGTCGCGGCCGAATTCCCAGGTGTAAAGGCCGCCTTTGGTCTGCATGCGAATGTTGATGCAGGCATGCGCGGTCAGATCATGGGGTGTGTGGGGACGACCATGGGCGGCGAAATAGGAAGGCGCGCCGACGACCGCCATGCGCAGTTCGGGGCCGATCCGAACGGCGATCATGTCCTTCGCCACCTGCTCTCCAAGCCGGATGCCGGCATCGAAACGATCGGCAATGATGTCGGTGAGATGGCTGTCCATCGAGATCTCGACCGTCACCTCCGGACAGTCCTTCAGCATCTTGGCGACCGCCGGCCAGAGGATCGTCTCGGCTGCATGCCGGCTTGAGGTGATCCGCACCGTGCCCGCGGGCCGCTCGCGCAGAGCACTGAGCGCCGAAAGCCGTGCATCGATTTCGTCGAAGGCCGGGCGCAGGGTGGCGATCAGCTGTTCTCCCGCCTCGGTCGGCGCAACGTTGCGGGTGTTGCGGGTGAGAAGCTTCAGGCCCATCCCGGCTTCCAGCCGCCGGACGATCTGGCTGATCGCCGATTGAGAGGTGCCGAGCTTGGCGGCCGCCCGCGTGAAACTGCGCGCTTCAGCCACGGCAAGGAAAACCGCCAGATCGCTCAGTTCCTCCCGCTTCATTGATAAGTTCCAGATATAACCGCATGCACAACTTAGCACCTAATAGCTGAGACTCCTACCACCTATGTCATCTCTACGCGGCTCGCGGCTCGGAACGCCCTGCAAGCCTAATGGAGACGGCACATGACGAGAGACGTGATCGTGGTAATCGGCGCCGGAGGAATCGGGCAGGCGATCGCGCGGCGGCAGGGTTTCGGCAAGACGATCCTGCTAGCCGACTGGAACGAAGAGACGCTCGCGAAGGCGGCGGCAGATCTGGACGGCGCCAGCTATGCGGTGGTGGCCCAGAAGGTCGACGTTACCTCGCGCTCGTCGGTGCAGGCACTGGCGGAAGCCGCCGCGGCGCTGGGTCCGGTCATGCAGGTGGTAAACACGGCAGGCCTGTCGCCCAACATGGCCCCGGTCGAGAAGCTGCTCGAAGTTGATCTCTACGGCTCAGCCCTGGTGTTCGAGGAGTTCGGCCAGGTCATCACCAACGGCGGCGCCGGCCTCATCATCTCCAGCATGGCCGGCCACATGATGCGCCAACTACCTGAAGAAGACGAGAAGCAACTCGCCCACGCGCCCGCGGATGAGCTGCTCGCATTGCCCTGCGTGCAGGCCGACGCCATTCCCAATACGCTGGTCGCCTATATGGTCGCGAAGCGCGCCAATTTCCTGCGCGTGCAGGCCGAGGCGATGCGCTGGGGCCAGCGTGGCGCGCGCGTCAACGCGATGAGCCCTGGAATCATCGTTACGCCGCTGGCGGCGCATGAGCTGAACTCCGAGATCGGCGACATCTATCGCGCGATGGTCGAGGCTTCGCCGTCGAAGCGGATGGCGCCGCCCGACGAGATCGCCGTCGCGGCGAGCTTCCTGCTCGGTCCCGATGCCGGCTTCATCACCGGCAGCGATCTTCTCATCGATGGCGGTGTCATCGCGGCGATGCGCGCCGGCAAGCTGCCGACGCCGGGCTGAACGCCCTTCCTTCTTCTAAAACGATCGAAAAGGATTGAACCCATGAAACAGCGCATGCTTGGAAGCCTCCCCGTGAGCGAGATCGGCTACGGCACGATGAGCTTCGCCTCAACCTACGGAGCTTCACCCGACCGCTCCGAAGCGATCCGCGTCATCCGCGGAGCGCACGATCTCGGCGTCACCCTTTTCGACACGGCGGAGGCCTATGGCCCCTGGACCAATGAGGAGCTCGTCGGCGAGGCGCTGCGGCCGTTCCGCGACCAGGTTGTGATCGCGACCAAGTTCGGCTTCAACATCGATCCTGCCACCGGCGAACGGCGGAGCGGCGTCAACAGCCGCCCCGATCACGTGCGCCAGGTCGTCGACGCCAGCCTGAAGCGCCTCGGCATCGAGACGATCGACCTGCTCTACCAGCATCGCGTCGATCCGGCCGTGCCGATCGAGGACGTCGCCGGCGTGGTGCGCGACTTGATTGCGGCGGGCAAGGTCAGGCATTTCGGCATGTCAGAAGCCGCGGCTGCCACGATCCGGCGCGCGCACGCGGTGCAGCCGGTAACCGCGATCCAGAGCGAATATTCGCTGTGGACGCGTGAGCCTGAAGCCGAAGTGCTGCCGCTGTGTGCCGAGCTTGGCATCGGCTTTGTGCCGTGGAGCCCGCTCGGAGCCGGCTACCTCACCGGCAAGGTCGATGCGTCGACGCCGATCGAGAGCAGCGACTTCCGGGCCGCGTCGCCGCGCTTCACCACCGAGGCCCGCGCCGCCAACCAGGCGCTGATCGAACTCCTCAAGCGCATTGCTGCGGACAAGAAGGCGACTCCGGCCCAGATCGCGCTCGCCTGGCTGCTCGCCCGCGCGCCGTTCATCGTGCCGATCTTCGGAACGCGCCGGCTCGATCGCGTCGAGGAGAATCTAGGTGCGGCCAACGTCGTGCTGACGCCAGCGGACCTCGGCGAGATCGAGACCGCGATCGGCAAGATCGAGATCAAGGGCGAGCGGCTCCCGGCGGAGATCCTGAAGCTCTCCTATCGTTAAGGGGAGCTTACCCGATGAAAACGCGCGAACTCGGCCACAGCGGCCTTACCGTCTCCGCTCTTGCCCTCGGCTGCATGGGCATGAGCATCAACTACGGCGCGCCGCGCGACAAGGTGGAGATGATCCGCCCCGTCCGCCTCGTCACCAAGTCGGAGGTCGGCATCGGCGAGAGGTTCGGCGTTCATGGCGCCCGCTGAACATCAAAGGAGTAGATCATGAAACAAAGAATGCTTGGGAAGCTCGCCGTCAGCGAGATCGGCTTCGGCTGCATGGGCCTCGACTTCAGCTATGGCCATCGCGTCAGCCGCGAAGAAGGGATCACGCTCATTCGCCAGGCGGCGGAGCGCGGCGTCACCTTCTTCGACACCGCTGAGATCTACGGCCCCTTCACCAACGAAGAGCTGGTCGGCGAAGCGCTTCGGCCCATCCGCGACCAGGTCGTGATCGCCACCAAGTTCGGCTTCGACATCGATCCCGACACCGGAGAGAATCGCGGCGTATCGAGCCGGCCGGAGCACATCCGCGGCCATGTCGAGCGCTCGCTCAAGCGCCTCGGCGTGGAAACCGTGGATCTCATCTACCAGCATCGCGTCGACCCCACCGTTCCGATCGAAGACGTCGCTGGCGTCGTTCGCGACCTGATCACGGAGGGCAAGGCGAAGGGTTTCGGCCTGTCCGAGCCCGGCGTGCAGACGCTGCGCCGTGCGCACGGCGTGCAGCCCGTCACCGCCGTCCAGAACGAATATTCGCTGTGGTGGCGGGCGCCGGAAACCAACGGCATCCTGGCCACCTGCGACGAGCTCAGCATCGGCTTCGTGCCCTACAGCCCGCTCGGCAAGGGGTTCCTGACCGGCACGATGCGCGCAGACACCAAACTCGACAAGAGCGACTTTCGCGCGGCGATCCCACGCTTCCAGCCAGAGGCGCTCGCCAAGAACCAAGCGTTCGTGGACCTGCTGAAGCGTATTGCGGCGGCAAGAGGCGCCACCCCGGCGCAGATCGCGCTCGCCTGGCTGCTGGCCCAACGTCCCTACATCGTGCCGATCCCCGGCACCACCAAGCTGCACCGGCTGGAAGAAAATCTGGGCGCCGCCGATATCGAACTGACCGCGGGCGATCTCGCAGAGATCAAGTCGGCGCTTGCCGGTCTAGAAGTCGAAGGCGACCGCTATACGCCCGCGGGCAATGCGATGGCCGGCGTGGAAGCCCCCACGAAGGAGATTGTCTGATGTCACAGGTTGTCGTCGTCGTGGGAGCCGGTTCCATCGGCCAGGCAGTCGCCCGACGGGTAAGCGTGGGCAAGACGGTGCTGCTCGCCGACCTGCGCCCGGAAAATGCGGAGGCCGCTGCCAAGGCGCTGAGCGATGCTGGCTACGATGCCCGCACAACCACCGTCGATGTTTTCTTCGCGTGGATCGGTCGAGGCGCTGGTCGCATACGCGGCCGCACTAGGCGAGGTCACCGGCCTCATCCAGGCCGCGGGCGTCTCGCCCTCGCAAGCACCGATCGAGGCGATCCTGGAGGTCGATCTCTACGGCACGGCGCTACTGCTGGAGGCGTTCGGAAATGTTGTCGCGAAGGGGGGCTCGGGCGTCGTGATCTCGTCTCAGTCCGGGCACCGCATGGCGCCGCTCACCATCGAGCAGAACCGGCAACTGGCGATCACCCCTGTCGACGAACTGCTCGACCTTCCGTTTCTCCAACCGGGTCAGGTGCAGGATACGCTCCACGCCTATCAGCTTTCCAAGCGCGGCAATGGACTGCGCGTGCAGGCGGAAGCTGTGCGCTGGGGCCGACGCGGCGCCCGCATCAACGCGATCAGCCCCGGCATCGTCATGACGCCGCTCGCCAAGGACGAACTGAACGATCCGCGTGGCGAAGGTTATCGCAAGATGATCGAGAGCTCGATCGCGGGCCGCGCGGCCACGCCTGATGAGATCGCCAACGTTGCCGCCCTGCTGACGGGGACAGATGGCGCCTTCATCACCGGCAGCGACTTCCTGGTCGACGGCGGGACCACGGCCGTCCACTGGTTCGGCGAAGCCAACCGGGGATAATTCTCGATCAGTCCAGATTTCAATCCGTGGGCAAGGTCTTGCTCCGGCCAAAAGGCGAAAAGACCATGATCGGAAAGCCAACGCGCGGCGAGTTCCATCGGCGGCAGATCCTGCGAGGGGCAGCTCTCGCCGCCGCCTCGAGCTGGACTGTCCCAGCGGCCTCTGCGCAAGGGTCCGGTCGGGGCGCCGTGATCTTCCTTTCCAGATCCAGCAATACGCGGATGCTGGCGGGGGACCTGTCGCGCCGCTTCCATCCCGATCTGGTCGAGATCCGCCCGCGTGATCCCTGGCCCGAGGACTACGAAGAGATGGTCGATTGGGCGACGCGCTGGCGCAACAGCGACCAGCTTCTGCCGCTGAAATGGACCCTCGACCTCGCGGATCGTGCCTTCATATTCCTGGGCTTCCCAATTTGGGGCGGGTCGCTGCCCGCGCCTATGCGAAGCTTCCTCGCGACCGCCAATCTTGCCGGCAAACCCGTGCTGCCGTTCATCACACACGGGGGCTTCGGCGCCGGCGACGCGATGGCCGAGGTTCGCCGCCTGATGCCCAATGCCGCTTTTGCCGAACCTCTCATCCTGCAATGCGATCAGGAGCGCGCCAGCCTGAACGCATTGCGAGGCTGGCTGAGCGATGTAGCTGCCGCGATCCCGCGCTGAGAACGGCGAAATTCTCGTCTAGATCTTTCTCGATCCGGAGGGTTGCTCATCGTCCGCAGCGGTGAACTGCAATCGGGTGGCCTCTAGGATCGTCCAAACTCTATTTCGTGCTATTGACTGGACAATCTACGCTACAGTGCCCAAACCTATCCGACCTTATCCCCCGTCATTCCCACTCTATTGTTCCAAACCAAGGTAGTCGTTGATCTAGCTGGGTTTTTTCTTGCCTGACGCGCGAAAAGCCGACCTCCAGGCCGTCAAAATCTTACGGTATTGATTTTAAAGGAGAAATCGCACAAAAATATTTTGCGCGGTTTCGGTACCTATTGAGGTAGATCGCCTCTCGAAACTGATCTTCGGCTGCTTGGCGTCGCTCCAGAGCCCACCGAAAAGTACCGTCATCTCTCCCGTTTTCAGCCCGTCCGGTTTTGGACAAGCTTGGCGATAAGTTGACACCTCTCCAACGGATCTCAGGATCTTGGCGGAGCTGCGGTGGGGTTTGCCGGGCGGGCGAGTGGATTGTTGCGCACTAACGCTTGCGCAATAAAACCGGTACGACGTGGTGAAAAGCGATTCCCTCATCGCGGTGTTCACCTCCGGTAATCGCTGCAAACCATGCTGCCGCAGCGCCAAGCGCGGAGCCTGCAGCAGTCGCAAAGCTAAAAATGGCAGCTATGTGGGCTGAAAGCCGCACCGTGCTTTCGTTGATTTGCGCGTCGGGGCGATTGACCACGGCGGCCGCGCCGTGCCCATCAATCATTGCCAAGAAAAACGCTGCTCCAAGTGTCGCTAGGGCCCAGACTGCGATGCCGTGTATGCCATCGCGGAATTCGCTTTCACTTTGGCTGCTATCTTCCCAGCGCGTGCGCATTCGTCCAGCTACATAACCGCCAGCTGCGGAACTTGCTATAGCAACGATAACTACCCACAGCCCGGCCACCAGCACATTCCAGGAAGCGCCACCGGTGGGAAGAGTCGGAGAACCCAGCGCCAAACCAGCGCTCGATCCGAATTGCAGAAGAACCACCGAAATGGCGCAAGCGATGACACCCCCGCCAAATATGCCTCCCCACTCAAGATAGGACGAGGTAGCCACTTTTGGGGTCACTGCAGCGCTTTCCGTTGGGGCTATTTTGGCCATGATCTTACCGAAGTCCAAAAAATGATAGAATGAACAAAACGATCACGACGAGGCCAACAAGATAGATTATTCCGTTCACGGCATCCTCCTCCTGATTGCGGACCGAAACACAACGTGTCCGTGATGTTTTGGTTGCAAAGAGCCCGGCCCGGAAATCTGAACATTGACGATAATTGGAAATTCCGCCTGAGATCGGCATTCCCAATGATGTGCGCGTCTAAGCAGCAGCAAAGCTGATTCAATGCATCCGTTGCCCTGCTTCGACCGGAATGCATCGTCGGCAGGGTTGGCAACCTTCTCGCCGTGCAGGATCGCAATCCATAGATCTGCTTCAGAATGTTTCGCACGTACATAGCCATCGCCAGAGCCCCGCGGGTCAACGATTTTGCCACAGTGGGTCCTTAGATCGTCCGGCCTGATTTCCATCAGAAGACGATTGCGCCATACCGGCAGAAGCTCGCGCTCAAAGACAGAACGTCGCATGGCTCGGGTGCTGTCGGCCATCGATGCGCTGGTCAGCCACTTCTCGCCGAATTCTGCGAAGCTCTTCGTTCCTTGATGCGGCGCTTCTCGCGCTGCTTCTCGATCGCACCGGTTCACGTGCCCAAAATCAGTACGAAAAGAGGGCTCCTCGCAAAAGTCAAGGTGCCCTCACCGGCTCCTATCAATTCATTAGAGACAATGGTCTAAAAACCTTCCTGATTGCTACCGACGTCGGGGCATCTGAGTTCGAATTGGATGAAGCTACCGGAGCAGCATCGATCGCATTAAGATGGGCAATGCGGACGCGAGCGGCCACGGCGGGCACTTCTTCGTCGTTCCGGTTGGCAGGGCTGTTCAACCAGCCGCACTTGCGATGCCTTGGTTCTTCCGTCTGGCCAGCAAAGTCGTGAGCCAGTCCGGATCCATCTCCGGCACGGACGAAAGGAGCAGTTCTGTGTAGGCTGCGTGGGGCGGCGTCAGTATCTCGGTTTTTAAGCCCTGCTCCACTACCTTCCCCTGATGCATGACTACAACCTCGTCGGCAATCGCTCTTACCGTTGCGATATCGTGGGTGATGAAGATGTAGCTGATGCCGAGTTCGCGCTGCAGGCGCATCAGCAGCGTCAACATCTCTTCCTGTACAATCTGATCCAGTGCCGAGGTGACCTCGTCACAGATGATGAGCTCCGGATTTGCAGCCAGCGCCCGGGCTAGGCAGATTCGCTGCTTCTGCCCTCCGGACAATTCTCCGGGCAGCCTGTCGAGGAAACCTTCATCCATCTCGATCATGTGCATGAGTTCAGCGATCCGCCGGTCGCGCTGCTGGCCTTTTAAGCCTAAATAGAATTCGAGCGGACGCGCGATTATCTCCTCGACAGTCTGGCGAGGGTTAAGCGCGCTGTCCGGCGACTGATAGATCATTTGGATGCGCCGCAGCAGGTCTTTCGAGCGTTCCTTCAGGGACAATGGGAGCGGCTTGGCATCAAATGAGATCGACCCGGATATGGCAGGCAGCAAGCCCGTGACAACACGGGCTAGCGTCGATTTCCCAGACCCCGATTCGCCCACCACTGCCACGGTTCGGCCACGCGGAACCTTGATGGACACGTCAACCAGCACCTTAACCCTTCCGGCATACGCGGCGGTGACATTGTCGATCGACAGGATGTGATCGTGGGTCTGAATCTCCGGCTTGGCGAGCTTGCGCACGGCCCAGAGCGTGCGGGTGTATTCCTGGGCAGGTGCCGTCAGCATCTGCCGCGTGTCGGCCTCTTCGACGGTTTGCCCATGGCGCAGAACCATGATCCGGTCCGCCATCTGCGCCACGACTGCCAGATCGTGCGTCACGTAGATCGCTGCCGTGTTGAAATCTTCAACAATCCTGCGGATCGAGGCCAGGACCTCGACTTGTGTCGTCACATCGAGCGCAGTGGTAGGCTCATCGAATACGATCAGGTCGGGTCGGCAAGCCATAGCCATGGCTGTCATGGCTCGCTGCAACTGGCCACCGGATACCTGGTGTGGATACCGGAAACCTATGCTCTCGGGTTCTGGAAGCTGGAGGCGTCGATAAAGGTCAATAGCGTCGGAATTGGCCTTGTCTCGGCTGGCGATCCCGTGCGCAACTGCCGTTTCCACGGTCTGATCGAGAAGCCGGTGAGCCGGGTTGAACCAGGCGGCCGCGCTTTGCGCCACGTAGGCAATGCGGGAGCCCCGCAGCCGCCGCCGGCGGGCTTCGGTCATTGACAAAAGATCGACGCCGTCGAACAGCACCGAGCCTTGGGTAATACGGCATCCCGGCTTGGCATACCCCATTGCCGCAAGGCCGATAGTCGACTTCCCGGCGCCGGATTCACCGATTAGTCCGAGCACTTCTCCGCGTTTAAGCGAGAGATCCACGCCGCGCACGATCGGGTGCCACCGCTCATCGGAAAAGCCTTCAACATGGAGGTTCCGAACCTTGAGAAGATCTGTTCCCTTTTCGCGCGCGGTGCCACTGCTATTTTTCATCACGCAGTCCGCTGGTCGAATGCAAAACCCAGTCGACGACGAAGTTCACCGCTACTGTGAGGAGGGCAATGGCCCCCGCCGGTAGCAGCGGCGTGACGTCGCCGTAGGTGATCAGCGTCGCGTTTTCCCGCACCATCGACCCCCAATCAGCCGATGGCGGCTGTATGCCGACGCCCAGGAACGACAGTGCTGCAATGGTCAGAAACACAAAACAAAATCGCAGACCAAATTCCGCTATGAGCGGCGGCAGAATGTTGGGGAGGATTTCCCTGCGCAGTATCCATGCGGGACCTTCGCCGCGCAATTGCGCGACCTCGACAAAATCCATCACCACTACGTTGAGCCCGACGGCTCGCGCCAAGCGGAACATCCGCGTTGAATCGAGCAGCGCTATGATCAAAACGAGGCTGGTGATCGACGAGCCGAATATCGAGAGCAGCATCAGCGCGAAAATCAGGCTTGGGATCGACATCAACACGTCCACCGCACGTGACAATAGCTGGTCTGGCCAGCCCCGGTACATTGCAGCCAGAAGGCCTAGCGTCACCCCCGCTGTAAACGATATGGTTGTTGTGGCGAAGGCGATGCCGATCGTGTTGCGAGCCCCGTAGATCAGTCGAGTAAGCATGTCGCGACCGAGTTGGTCGGTCCCGAACATAAACTCGTGGCTCCACGGCGCGAATGCCTCGCTAAATACCTGCGTTTCTCGATACGGAGCGATCAGCGGCGCAAACAAGGCGACCAGAATGTAGCAGAGGGTTACACCCATACCAAACCAGGCACTGAGCGGGGCCTTCTTCAGCGCTATCCTCATGCGAGACCGGCGCGTGCGCTTTACCCTGGGCGCTCCGGTGGTCTGGATGACGGGCTCTGCGCTTGTCATCGTGGGTGCAAAAGCCTCGGGTTGGTTGCGATCGAAATGATGTCGGCGATCAGGTTGAGCAGAATGTAGGTAGCGGCGAAGACAAGGGCGCAGGCCTGCACGACGGGTACGTCTCTCGATTTCACGGCATCGACCATCAGTTGCCCGACGCCGGGGTAGACGAACACCACCTCGACAACCACGACACCGACGATGAGATAGGCAAGATTGAAGGCGACAACCGTCACGATCGGGGCCCAGGCGTTTGGCAAAGCGTGCCGAAGCACGATCACCATTGGCCGCATTCCCTTCAACCGAGCCATGTCGATATAGGGGCTTGAAAGCATGTTGATGATTGCCGCGCGCGTCATTCGCATCATGTGAGCGACGATGACGAGTGTGAGCGTGATGGACGGCAGGGCTGCACGCCAGACGTGCTCCCAGAACGGAGTCTGGTCGCTGATGTTTGCCAGGGTCGGGAACTTCGGTACGACGTTCAGGGTCCAGTTGATTGAAACCGCAAGCCAGACGGGTAAAGACTGTGCGAACTGGGTGCCGGCGAACGTATCGCGCGAGATGATCAGGAAGGCGAGTATGTAGGCGACGAAGAATTCAGGGAACGAGATCGTCGTAAGCGTCACCGTGTTTACAAGTCGATCGAACCAGCTGTTGCGGTACAGGGCCGCAAGAATGCCCAACCCCAATGCCAGCGGCACCGCGACCAGCGCGGTCATTACCGCCAGGAACATGGTGTTGTAGAGACGAGGGGCAATGATTTCCGCGACGGTCCGCCGATAGCCGGTGCGACTTGCGAACGAGGATCCAAAGTCACCCTGTGCCATCTTACCGATCCAACTGAAATAGCGTTGGATTGGCGGGCGATCCAGGCCGATCTCGTGTTGAAGGGCCGCGACCGTTTCCGGGGTAGCAGATTGACCGAGCGTCGCCTTGGCGAAGTCGCCGGGCAGCATTGCGATCGCCGAAAAGATGATGATCGAAACGATGAACAAAGTGACCAGGCCGAGGCCCAATCGTTGCAGAACCGTTTTTGCGACCGGATTCACACGCATGCGTATACCCAGGGGCGCGCCGTCCGCAGCGCGAGCGGCGCGCTTGGCGAGCACCCCTATGCCTCGGCCGTCCACCAGCGCTCGGCCATCTTCAGTCCGTCATTTTCCCAATTCGGCGCCACATCGCCATGGGCTAGTTTCTTGGATTTGGCGCTAACGAAATTGTTGAACACCAGCACGATGCTGCCGCCATCGTCATGGGTCAGCTGCTGCATTTCGCCATACATGTCGGCGCGCTTGGCCTCATCCGTCTCGGCTCGGGCTTTGACAAGCAATTCGTTGAAGCGGGGATTCTTCCAGAACGACTCGTTCCAGCTGGATTCGGCTGCGAAGGCTTGTGTGAACATCCAGTCGGCGGTCGCGCGACCGCTCCAATAGGAAGCGCACCACGGCTTCTTGAGCCAGACGTTATCCCAATAGGCGTCCTCAGCCTCGCGCACCACATTGACGTCTATGCCACACTGGGCGGCCGTCTCGCGAATGAGCGCGGCCGCGTCTACCGCACCCGCGAAAGCGGCATCTGCCACGGAGAGGTCGACCTTCAGCTTTTCCATTCCCGCCTTCTTCAGATAATGGCGAGCCTTTTCGGGGTCGAAACTGTGTTGCGGCTGCGGGTTTTTGTAGAACTTGATCGCCGGCGCGATTGGATCGTCATTGGCAACGGTAGCATGGCCGAGGAAAATCTTGTCGGCGATCTCCTGACGGTTGATCGCCCATTTCATTGCCATGCGGACATCCGGATTGTCGAAAGGCGCCATGGTGACGTTCATCGGCAAAGTATAGTGGCCGTAGCCGGTGATCTCGATGATCTCGATTTTTGGATTGCGCTTTAACATGCCGAGTGTCTTCAGATCGGCGCGTCCAATATAGTCCACTTCTCCGGTCGAGAGCGCAGCCATGCGTGCGGCCAAATCGGTAATCGCGATGAATTCCACCTCATCCAGGTAAGGCTTGCCGTTCTTGAAATAGTTGGGGTTGCGCTTGAGCTTGGCCGAAACTCCCGGCTGGAAATTCTCAAGCACGAATGCGCCGGTTCGAGCTCCTGATGCCCAATCGGCTTTCCCCTCCACGCTCGGCATGATGACGAAATGATAGTCGCTCACGATGTAGGGGAAATCGGCGTTGCCGCTGTTAAGCGTAAAGACGACCGTTTCGGGACCGTCGGCCTTAATATCGGAAACGGGTTCAAGCAGAGACTTCGCTGCCGACTTGGTGTCGGCACCCATGTGATACCGCATCGAGGTCACGACATCGTCCGCCGTCACGGTCTTGCCGTTGTGGAAGGTGGCGCCCTTGCGCAGCTTGAAAACCCATGTCTTGGCGCCATTGGAAGATTCGAAGCTTTCGGCTAGGTCCGGCTGTATGCCACCCTTGGCGTCGACCTCCGTGAGGCTGTTGGACATGGCCCCCGAGAAAGCTGTTTGCGTGAACGTGTCGGGATAGCCGGCCGGATCAATGGAATCCGTCGTCGCTCCGTGCGCCATGCCGAGCTTGGCGAAGCCGCCTTGCTGCGGTTGTGCCCGGGCCGTGGTGACGAAAATCTGATCGGCTGCTGCGACGGTCAGGCCTGCCGCCACCCCTAGATGAATGAAGTCGCGGCGGGAAACCTTGCCACGCCCGACCAGACTTTGCGCGATGCGAAGTTTGTACTCAGATTCCGACATTTTCGTTCTCCCATTGGCGGATTGTTCCGCGCTCTTTTCAACCCTCGTCGTGCAGTCGATCCGTCAGCTCTTCTTCCCTTGCTTTTCGCCTCTTCGAACCACTGATCGTATGGCCTTCATGCGGTCACATAGATGTTGCCGTCCTCGACCATGACGGGGAATGTCCGCGCGCGGACCGTTGGGTCGACAAGTGCCGAACCCGTCTTGATGTCGAATTCCCAGCCATGCCAGGCGCAGCGCACGATCTCGTTTTCTCGATGGTAGATGAACCGCGCCTCCTCCACCGGCGCGGTTGTCCCGCATTGCGGCCCCTCGCAGAGCGGCGCACCGCGATGCGGACAGATGTTGAGCAGCGCATGGAAGGTTTCTCCGACGCGGAACACACCCACCGAAAGACTGCGGACCTTGGCAATGAAGGGTGTCCCGGCTTTGATCTCGTCGACGCGGCAGATGTAGGTTTTCTCGGCCATATTCTGCTCCGTCAGGCAGCATTCGCGGTTAGGATGGCAGGAATGCGCTTGTAGACGTCGAGCGCATTCTGGCCCATCACCTTCGTCCTCCAGGAGGGCGGGATGTGCAGCGTGTTGGCGTCGTCATAATCCCAATGCGGATAGTCTGACGCAAACATCAGTGTGTTCTCGCCGTCCATCGCTTCCAGAATGGACCAGAGATGCTGGACGTTGGGGGGCTGCTCCAGCGGCTGGGTGGAGAAGCGTATGTTGCGCCGGCAGTACTCCGATGGCAGCAACTTCAGCCATGGCGTCTCCTTGCGCAGCGCCTTGTAGTCGGCGTCGAGGCGCCACAGCACCGTCGGCACCCAGGCGACGCCGCATTCGATGACGACGAAATAGAGTTCTGGCCATTTCTCGAAAACGCCATGAGCGATCATGCTGGCGACGTGGCTGATCGCCGACATGTGCAGGATGGCGTGCGTTTCCCAAAAGAAGGTCGTCGGGGCAGGCGCGACGGCGTTCCAGTTGACGCCACCATGGCCGCCAAGGTGAATGGCGAACGGCAGTCTCATCTCCGCACAGGCCTCGTAGATCGGGTGGTAGAAGGGATCACCATATGGCTTCACGGAGCCTTGGGAGGCTAGAACCTGGACCATGCGAGGATGACTGCCCAGCCGGCGGATCTCGGCGGCCGCCAGCTTCGGGTCCTGAGGCGCAATGATGATCGAACCCATCAAGCGGTCGTCCTTCGGCAACCACTCGGCGATCTGATAGTCATTGTAGGCACTGACCAGCGCACTGGCGTAATAGGGGTTTGCGAGAGTCGAAGCTTCTATCGGCTCGTCCCCGGTCAGGATCGCCACTCCGACATTGTATTTGTCGAGGTGTTTTTCCTTCATGATCCGGTAGTTGTCGGCTTCGGTCTCGGGCCGCACATCTTTGCGGGAGAAATCCTGCGGATGAAACCAAGGGCGATGGCCGTGCGGGAAGGATCCTCTGGGGCCGGTCTTCTCGCCCTCGATGAACATGTCCTTCCAGATGCCGGACAGATAGGGCTCCAATACCGTGGCGCTGGACCAGTAGTTGTGACAATCGCAGTCGACGATAAACACTTAGCTTTCGCTCCCTCTCCGGACGGCGGCATTGCTTGCCGATTAGTTCCTACAGCTTCCGCCTTGACAATTGTCGGATCAAGCCAATGATCTCTGGTTAATGATCGGGTTTTTCGATTGGGGGCGACGCGTGCAGCTGGACCACATAGAGACGTTCCTCGACATTATCGAATCGCGGAACTTCAACCGGACCGCCGACCGGCTGAACATTACTCAGTCGACGGTCAGCACTCGGATCAAGAGCCTCGAAAGCGCGGTAGGGTCGGAGCTTTTCCGTCGTGGTCGCGCCGGCGCTGAGCCGACTGCGGCGGGGCGACGTTTCGAAGCCTACGCGCGGGCGATGGTTTCGACCTGGTCGCAGGCGCGCCATGATGTGCGCGCATTTAACCGGTTCGAGGGAACCCTGCGCGTGGCCGCACAGGTTGGCATGACGCGCTCAGTGCTGCCCGGGTGGGTGGAGACGCTCTGTCAGGCGCTTCCCAAAGCCTCGATCCATGTAGAATCCGACTATTCCAATCAGATGGTGACGGACCTCAGCATGGGCAATCTCGACATAGCGGTGCTGTATGCGCCGCGCTATCTTCCCGAAATTGCCTACGAGCACCTCATGGTCGAGGAATATGTGATGGTCTCGACTTTTGCGAGGACGATGTCGGAGGTCAATCCTGACAGTTACATTCGTCCGGGCTACACCGTCGTACTTGAGAAAACCCATTCGGAGCTGATTCCTTCTCTGGCAATTTCGCGGCTTTCCATGGGATCCGAGAGCCTGGCGGAAGCGATGCTGCGGCGAACTGGGGGGAGTTGTTACATGCGCAACGACGATGCCCGCAGGTTTACGGCCGAGTGCCCGTCATTCCTGGTTGAGGGCGCACCGACGCTCTACCAGCCCGTCCATACGGCCATGCTTGCCCGGCGCAAGCATGAGCCAATCATCCGCAAAGGGCTTCGTGCGCTGCAGCTGGCGGTGATGTCACTCGAGACGTAAATCGAAATTTCCGATTAAAAAGCAGGGATCGAGGCACTGTTCCGGAAAGCGTCTGGCTGCCATGTTTGCGCGTCAATTGAAGAGCCAAACATGAACGCGCATACTTCGTTTCCGGCTTCCGATTTTTTCGCAAGGATGCGGCAGCGGCAATGGGCCGAGGCATCGCCACAGGCAATGCTCTGTCGCGCGATCATCGACGAGACCCATGACGTGAAGACATTTGTCTTCTCGGCTGCGTCAGACCGCATGTTCTGCTTCAATGCGGGGCAATACGTAGTCCTTCACCTCACGGTCGATGGCGCCGCGGTCGCCCGGTCCTATTCCGTTTCGTCGCCGCCTACACGACCGCTCGACTTGCACATTACGGTCAAGCGGACATCAGGCGGGCTCGTTTCCAATTGGCTCCACGAGAACCTGCGGCCTGGCGACCAAATCAAGATTGAAGGCCCGCTGGGCTCGTTCAACCTCGACGGCTTGCCGAGCGAAAAGCCTCTCTTTCTTGCAGGCGGCAGCGGGATCACGCCTCTTATGTCAATGCTGCGAACGCTGACAGACAGGGCGTGCGATCTGGACCTGCGTCTGATCTACAGCGCGCGATCGCCGCGAGACATCATCTTCAGGTCGGAACTCGATGCGCTCGCTGCGCGATTCCCCAACCTGGCTGTGACATACGTCTGTTCCAAGGCAGACCCCTCGTGGGCAGGCCCGACTGGCCGCATAGACGGCCCCATGCTCCTGCGCCTCGTACCCGATCTTGGTGATCGCACGGTCTACGCCTGCGGTCCCGAACAGTACATGAAGGCGCTGCGGGACGGTCTTGGCCAGGCAGGCGTTGATCCACGGGGCTATCATGAGGAGAGCTTCGGCGGGTGCCCGGGCGGTGTTGCTCCGGACGCAGAATCTGCCGTTTCGTCCTCGGTCCATTTCACCCGTTCTGGATTAGAGCATCGCTGCGCGCCCGGAGAGACCCTGCTGGAGGCGGCGCGCAACTGTGGCGTCTATGTTCCCACTGGCTGCCAGCAGGGAATTTGCGGCACTTGCCGGATAGCCAAGCTTTCGGGCGAAGTCGCGATGCATGATCTGGGCGGCCTCACGCCCGAAGAAAAATCGGCGGGGTATGTCCTGGCCTGTTGCAGCCGCGCGCAAGGCGCTGTTTTACTCGATCTTTGACCTCGGTTGAGGTTCTCAACGGGTGATTCCTAATTGACGGCCAAGCTTGTCACCGCCCGCGATTCCAGCTGAGTTCCACGCCTGAGTTGCTAGAAAGGCAGAGTCAGAGCTGTGTGGCCACGTGCCTCCGGGACGGCTTTTGAGCGCCTGAGGCAGCATCAAAATCTAAGCTGCGTTCGGTGGCGATTGTCTGCTGCCAAGGAGTGGCAATGGCCTGCTGCCGGTCTTTCGGCAGGCGGCAAAGCTAATATAGCTTGTCCCTCGAACTCGACGGGGCTCAGACAACCGACATCGAGTGCCTTCGCCGAGGGTTGTAGAAGCTTCTTGCCCTTCTCTGCCGGTTCGGTGAATTCGTAAAAGCCATCGGCTGGTATCAGGCAGCGGTTCGAGGCGAACTCGCGACCGTCCGAGCGGAAATTGTAAACCGGCCTCTTGTTCGGTCCAGGCCAGCTCCACCGGCGCTGAACAAGGTCACCCTCGCTGCTCGCGCCATCGACCGGGCGGATGATCGGCCCGATATCGGTTATCTTGATGTCCTCGCGCGCCTGGATGTTCGGCGCACCTTCACTGAAGCGGATCTTGATCTTGAGATCGGCGAAGTCCTCCACGATCGAGGCGACATCCACCATCAGCCGATAATCATTGCACATGTCTCGCCTTAACTCTGCGGCATTGCGCGGCGGCTTCGTTCCTGTTATGTTCTTTTGGTATGAGCGCAACAGTTTTCGAAGCTGCTTTTCATTCCCATGTTCGATAGGGGGCCAGCCGTCATCGTCCTTGCCTTATGTCTGTTGCTGGCTGGCAATCTCGCTGCGCGAGCGCAAGACGCGTTTTATCAGGCTTCGCCGCAAGAGGTCCTGGGACCCCCTGGAACCATTATCCGGCAGGAGCGGCTGTTCTTTGGCCTTTTCCTTTCGGCGAAAGCCTACCGCGTGCTCTACAGATCGACCGGGCTCGAGGGCGAACCGATCGCAGTCTCCGGCACGATCGTGGTTCCGACGGGAGCAGCGCCCGCCGGCGGAAGGCCGATTGTAGCGTGGGCGCATCCGACCTCGGGCATTGTTCCGCGCTGCGCGCCATCGCTCGCGTTGTTCAAGTTCCAGCAGATCCAAGGTCTGCGGGACATGGTAAGGCACGGCTACATCGTCACGGCGACCGACTATCCCGGACTCGGCACGCCCGGTCCCCATCCTTATCTCGTTGGAATAAGCGAAGGCCGCGCGGTGCTCGATTCGCTGCGTGCGGCTCGAAACCTGTCGGACGCGGAGGCCGGATCGCAGGTTGCAGTCTGGGGGCACTCGCAAGGCGGCCAGGCCGTCCTCTACGCCGGCCTTTTGGCCAAGCGGTATGCGCCAGAGCTGCGCCTGGTCGGGGTTGCCGCGGCTGCACCGGCCACTGATCTCGGAACCCTGCTGCGCGATGATTTCGCGACGCCGGGCGGCAAGAACCTTCTCGCCATGACGTTGTGGTCCTGGGCGCGCGTCTTCGGCGCGCCCATAGACAATGTCGTTCTTCCGGCAACACGGCCCGTGGTCAACCGCCTCGCTGAGGATTGCATAGAGTCGCCAATTGACATCAAGCCGCGAGCCGAGATCGGCAAAGAGCTTCAGCAGCGCTTTCTGCGGGTCAAGAATCTGACCAACCTGCAACCGTGGCGGTCGCTGCTTGCCCAGAACACAATCGGCATCCTGCCCAGCAACATCCCGATTTTCCTGGCACAGGGCGAGGCGGACACCACCGTCGATCCCGCAGTGACCCAACACTACGCAAAGCGGCTTTGTGCAGCCGGCAACCCGGTCCAATTGGTTATGATGCCGAAAGTCGGGCACGCGCTCGCTGCCGATAGAAGTGCTAGAGCGGCGGTCGAATGGATGTCCGATCGGTTCACGGGCGGAGCCCCGCCGAGCAACTGCGGGAGCTGACGGCAGTCCAACCGGGTGCACAAACTCTTGTAAGTCAAATAGGAGCGCTCCATTGAGCTCTGTCGTCATCGGGGGAAGCGCTTTCGTTTGCCTGTTCGGAGCCGCATTGTTTGGAATCTTGCTTAGGCCCCGCGCTCCGGAGCACCATCTAAGCACTGATTCCAAGGATACGATCCGACTCGAGCCCTTCGCCATGGCACGAGTCTGGGGCCTTCATGTGCGGGCCAGCCCGTTTCACCCGGCGATGCGCCAACATCTACTCGAACTCGAGGCCCCGAGGGGCAGATTTTCTAGGAAGCCTTTGGCGCCGCGCCGCTGACTGCGAGCAGGAAGCTTGAGCACGAAAGCCACCTCGCCTTTCAGCGCTCGGAGTCCGCTGTGATGCCGACCACGATGCCAAATCCTGAACGGCCGAAGCTAATGGTGTTTACATCGACAAGATCGTGCCGGATGGGCGTATGTGGCACCCTGCAAGGTCAGGCTTCGTCAGGCGTAGTCGACATGCCTGGGCGGTCTGTCGAACCCGGGGGGCGCAAAGACGGCTTCATCCTGGCCTGTTGCAGCACACCAAGGAGCAACGTCGCAGTCGAACTGCAATCTACGCCGTCATCGATTTGAGCGCTTTGAGAAGGCGAACATGGGTGTGTGAATGATGGTTCCGGATATGTACGGCGGAATAGATGGGATGTGAGATCTTCGGCGCATCGGTAACGAGCTGCGCGACGCCTTCCTGCCGCAATTTCATCGCCACGACGTCGGTGACGAAAGCGGTGCCGCCTCGGCTTCGCAACAGATATGCAACGGCGCCACCATTTCCGGTCGAGACCGGGCTGTTCTCCAGTTCCGGGAGCATCTGCTTGTGGGCGTGGTTGAAGTAGGCCGAATAATTGGCGCGGATATAGTCACCAGACGTGACCTCGCCGAAGGCAACGCCGCGCGTCGAGACCATGACGAAATTCTCCTCGGCGATCTGCTCGTAGTGCATGTCAGGCAGGTGCTGCGGCGAATAGAGCACCGCCAGATCAAGGCTGCCGGTGGTCAGATCGAGGATCATCTGGTTGGAGTAGTCGATCTCGACATAAATCGCCAGTTTCGGGATCGTCGCCCGCACCCATTCCAGCCACCCTTCCAGCACCCGCTCGTACAGCTCGAACTGGATGCCGATGCGGATCAGGCGGTCGAATTTGCCGACCGACTGGATCTCGCGGCGGGCATCCAGCCAGCGCAGCCTGACCGCGCGCGCGTGCTCTTCGAACCGCAGGCCGGCGACCGTCGGCTCCGTGCCGCTCTTGCCGCGGATGAAGAGCTGTTTCTCCAGCAACGTCTCGAGCGCGCGGATGCGGCTCGAGACGGTTGACTGGGTGATGCCAAGCCGCTCTGCGGTCCTATTGAAGTTGCGGGTTTCGATCAGGTCAAGGAACGTATCCAAGAGTTCGATCTGCATTTCGAGCATCCGGCGGGAGGAATTTCCCGCAACGGCTAGCGCTTATTGGGCCTGCCCGACAACGGGTAATCGGATTCCTCGATCAACGTCTCGCCGCCGCTTGCGTTGCCGGGACCTGCCGCCGAAGCGCACAGTTGCGTCATCCATCCCATCCTCCATGGTAGGCAAGACATCCATGTTCATCGTCGACACCGACGTACATAACTACTGGTCCAGCGCCGAAGTGCTGCTCCCCTATCTCGAGCCCTACTGGCGCGATTTTCTGGTGCGCGGCGAGAAGCCGGGGCCGAGGGGAAGCTTTCCGCATGGCCACCGCCCCTGGCTGCATCCGGAAGGATTTTCGCGCCACGACATCCGCCCGGAGACGGAGGAAGACAACTACCTGATCATGAAGGAAAAGCACCTCGATCTCTATGACATCGACGTGGCGATCCTAACCGCTGACGAGCCGCTGGAGGCGTCGACGCTGGCCAACTATCACTACGCCAACGCACTGGTGAAAGCCTATAACGACTACATGATCGACTGGTGGCTGCCGAAGGACAGCCGCTTCAAGGGATCAATCATCATTTCGCCGACCGATCCGCACGGCGCCGCTGCCGAGATCCGACGCCTCGGCGACCACAAGGACATCGTCCAGGTCCTGGCGAGCCACGGCTCGCAGCGCCCCTACGGCGATCCCTTCTACCATCCGATCTACGAGGCCTGCGCCGAGGTCGGCCTGCCCTTCGCAATCCATTTCGGCGGCCAGGGCGGCGTCAACCACAATGCGGTCGCCGGCGGGCCGACCTCCTACTACTGGGAAACGCACGCTTTGCTCAGCCAGCCCGCTATGACTCATGTGGTCAGCATGATCTCCAACGGTGTGTTCGAGAAATATCCCGACCTCTATTTCGTCGTCATTGAGTGCGGCGTGTCGTGGGTTCCGTCGCTGATGTGGCGGCTCGACGCCAACTTCAAGGCGCTGCGCAAGGAAACGCCGTGGCTGAAGATGCTTCCGTCGGAATATTGCCGCCGCAACATCCGCTTCAGCACCCAGCCACTTGAGCAGCCCCAGAACGTCAGGCATCTGTGGGAAACGCTGGAGCACATGGACGGACAAAACACGCTGCTTTTCGCCTCCGACTATCCGCACTGGGATTTCGACGCGCCGACCAACCTGCACGTCCCGCCGGCCTGGCGCGACAAGGTCATGGGTCTGAATGCGCTGGAGGTTTACAAGCGCATCGAGGCTTCGGCTGCCACCGCGAGGATTGCCTCATGACCACCGCGGCCGCCTGGGGGCTCACCTTCGCCTGCAAGACCGCGGACGTGCGGGTCGGCGAACCCAAGATCGTCACCATCGGCCGCATCCCTGTGGGAATATTCCAACTTGAGGATGGCTATGCGGCCCTGCTCAACATCTGCCCCCACCGAGCGGGCCAGCTCTGCGAAGGGCCGATATCCGGCACCACCAAGCGAACGGACCAGACAGAGTTCGTCTACGTTCGCGCCGGCGAGCTCATACGCTGCGCATGGCATGGGTGGGAGTTCGATATCCGGTCGGGCAAATGCCTTGTAGACGACAAGCTGAAGGCGCGCACATTCCCCGTGCACGTCGACGGCGATGAGATCTATCTCGAAATGGCCCGAAAACCGTAACCAGACGAGGTTCGCCAATGGAAACCGTGAAGTTTACCCAAATGAAGGACGGCGACCGCGAGGACTATGCCTTCCTGACCGCGCATGAAACAGAGTATGCGGCCGGCACAGCCGACCGGCTCCTGGCAGCGATGGTCGAACTCGACAAATCGCTGTCAGGCTACAAGGTGACGCGGCTCGGCCATTCGCTGCAGGCCGCCACGCGCGCCTGGTATGCCGGCGCCGACACCGACTGGGTTGTGTCCGCGTTGCTGCACGATATTGGCGATATCTATGCCCCCTACAACCACGACGAATACGCCGCCGCCATCCTGCGTCCCTTCGTACGGGAGCAATGTGCGTGGGTCGTTGAGAAGCACGGAGATTTCCAGCTGATCTACTACGGCGAGCATGTCGGCGCGAACCCGTGCAAGCGGGATGCGTTCAAGGCTAACGCCTATTTTGATGACTGCGCGGAGTTCTGCGAAAGATGGGATCAGTCGAGCTTCGATCCTGACTATAGAACCCGGCCGCTCGAGTTCTTCGCGCCCATGGTGCGCGAGGTCTTCGCCCGCAAAACCTATGATCCCGCAGTTGTCCGCACGGGCCAACGCGAAGCCCTGTCGAATATCGCGCTCGCCGAGGCGCGTTCGGCAACGTAAGAACGCGGTCCCGCATTTCGACGGCATGCCCAAACTGTCACCACGCGCCACCGGTGATCTGGAAATCTTCCGTTCAAGGCCAAGGTTTGCTGCTGTAGCAACCAAGTCGTTCGCACTTTTGACGCCGCACCCCATCAGGGCTCAAACTTGGGCGGTAGGATCCGATAGAACGCCCCGTTTGAGCGATGTCCAAGCTGACGTCTAGGGCCGACATGAGGCGCAAAGCTCCCGTGGCATTTTCGAGCCCGGACCGGAATGTCGAAATCGGATCTCGTACTAGCTGCCCTCTCGCGCGATGCCTCAGGTCGCTGAGGCCAAAATGTGCAGTGGTTATGTTCTGTGGTTGCGTCCACGAGAGATCTCGCATATCTTTGTTGAACGATTGTTCAACAATGCGTTTGAGAAGCCACGATGCAGTGCAACCCCCGTTACGAAATCCTGTTCGAGCCGGTAGCAATAGGACCCGTGACCGCGCCGAACCGCTTCTATCAGGTGCCGCATGCAAGCGGGATGACCAACGCGCTGCCGCGCGTTCGCGCGGCATTTCGCGAAGCCAAGGCCGAAGGCGGATGGGGCGTGATCTGCACGGGGGCGTGCTCGATCGATCCGACATCGGACGATGCGCCGCTGCCTTTCGCGACGCTGTGGGACGACAACGACATCCGCGCTCACGCGCTGATGACGGAGGCCGTGCACCGCCATGGATCGCTTGCCGGCGTGGAACTATGGCATGGCGGCGCATCGGTGATGAACCGGACAAGCCGCCTGCCGCCGCTGTCGCCATCCGGCATTCCGTGGATGGCCACGCATGTCGGCTTCATGGGCAATCTGCGACCGAAGACGATGGACAAGGCCGATATCAAGGAGGTGCTGAGATGCCAGGCCGAAGCGGCACGCAAGGCGCGCACGGCCGGCTTCGATGTCATCTATGTCTATGCCGGGATGGGCTATCTCGGCTACGAGTTCCTGCTGCCGGAATACAATCATCGCGTCGATGAATATGGCGGCTCGATCGGGAGCCGTGTCCGCTTCGTGCGCGAGATGATCGAGGTGACGAAGGATGCGGTGGGCAAGGATTGCGGTGTCGCGCTTCGTGTGAGCCTCGACGAACTGCGCGGCCGGCCCGGGCGCAACCAGCCTTCGGAAGCCCATGAGCTGATCGAACTTCTGGCCGACCTGCCCGACCTGTTCGACGTGAAGATGGACTCAAGCCCGACGGATTGCTCGGCATCGCGCTTCACCGGCGAAGGCAGCCACGAGCCGGTCATCGATTTCGTCAAGTCGCTGACGAAGAAGCCCGTGGTCGGCGTTGGGCGCTTCACCTCACCGGACACGATGGTGTCGCAGATCCGACGCGGTGTGCTCGACTTAATCGGCGGCGCGCGGCCGTCGATCGCCGACCCCTTCCTGCCTGCCAAAATCCGCGACGGCCGCGAAGTCGAGATCCGTGAATGCATCGGCTGCAACATCTGTATTTCGAGCTGGCATGACGGCGTGCCGGTGCGCTGCACCCAGAATCCGACCGCCGGCGAGGAATGGCGGCGCGGCTGGCATCCCGAACGCGTCGGGCGCGCCGGCAGACCCGAACGCATCCTCATTGTCGGCGGCGGACCGGCCGGGCTCGAATGCGCCATGACGCTCGGCCGCCGCGGCAATGAGGTGATGCTTGCCGACGCCAGCCGCGGCTTCGGGGGGCGGCTGACCTTCGAGAAGACGTTGCCAGGGCTGTCAGCCTGGAATCGTGTCATCGAGTACCGACTGGGCCGCATCGGCGAGATGAGCAATGTCTCGCTCTATCCCGAAAGCACGCTCGGCGCCGACGAGATCATCGACTTGGCACCGGAACGCCTGGTGCTGGCAACCGGCGCGCGCTGGACGAACATGCTCTATTCCTCGATGGAGATCCCCGTCGGGCGGCTCGACCATGCGGATGTGCTCACACCCGACGACATCGCCGCCGGCAAGCTCCCTGAGGGGCCGACGCTGGTCTTCGATTTCGACAATTACTACATGGGCGGCGTCCTCACCGAGCATCTGGCCGCCCAAGGCATCCCGGTCAGCTATGCGACACCGTCCGGCCATGCCTCCGCATGGACGATCATGACCAACGAGCTGCCGCTGGTGCACCGGGCGCTGGCGCGCCGCAACGTGCCGGTGACGACGCTGCATCTGCTGAAATCCTTCGATGGCGAGACGGCGACGCTGGCGCATCTGTTCACCAGCGAAGAGACCCGCGTGGCCTGCCGCTCGGTGCTGATCGTCGGATTGCGGTTGCCGCGAAACGAGTTGTTCGAAGCGCTGACCGAAAGGGCGGACGCGCTTGGCGCGGCGGGCATCCGGAGCGTCGATCGCATCGGCGACACGCTGGCGCCTGGCGCCATTGCCCATGCGGTGCATAGCGGCCACAAGCTGGCGCGCGAAATCGGCGAGACGCTTCGCTGGCGGCCTTATCGCCGCGACACGCCGATCGTCGATGCGGCGGCGGATTTCCAGATGCGAACGGCAGCCGAATAGAGCAATCCAGGAAAGGTGTGAAGCGGTTTTCCGTTCGGAATCGCGTCAAACAAGGAGGTCCAGAAAGTCATGGAGCGTATCGCAGCACGTCGCAGGCCCGGCCGCCCCCAGCGCGAGGTAGGCGGCATCGCGCAGCGGCCATGGAAGCAGCTGACCCGGCCTTACGCCCCGATCGAGATCCTGTCGGCCGACCAAGTGCGGGCGATCCACGAAATGGGCCTCACCATCCTCGAGGAGATCGGCATGCGCGTGCTGCAGCCTCGGGCGCGCCAGCTCTATCGTGCCGCCGGCTGCAACGTCGACGAAGGCGAGATGCGCGTGCGCTTCGACCGCGCCATGGTGATGGAGTGCGTCGCCATGGCGCCGTCATCCTTCGAGCTGCGCGCCCGTAACCCTGAAAAGAACGTCAAGGTCGGCGGGCGGCATTGCATCCTGTCGTCGGTCGGCGGGCCGGCCTATGTCATGGACAATGACCGCGGCCGCCGTCCCGGCACCTATGCCGAGATGCGCGACTATCTGAAGCTCATCCAGTCGTTCAACGTGCTGCATCAGGAAGGCGGCGGACCGTTCGAGCCGCTCGACCTGCACCAGAATACGCGCCACCTCGACCTCTACTATGCCGAGATCACCTTGCTCGACAAAAACTGGCAGCCGCAGGCGCTGGGTCATGGCCGCGCCATCGACGCGCTGGAAATGGTGGCGATCTCGCTCGGCACGACGCGCGAAAACCTGGCGCGGGAGATGCCGGTGTTCACCGGCATCATCAATACCAATTCACCGCTGCAGCTCGACGAGCCGATGGCCGAGGGGCTGATCGCGCTGGCCGAGCACGGTCAGGTCAACGTCATCACGCCGTTCACGCTGGCCGGAGCAATGAGCCCGGTGACGCTTGCCGGCGCGCTGTCGCAGCAGCATGCCGAGGCACTGGCCGGCATCGTGCTGACGCAGATCGTTCGACCTGGGGTGCCGGTGATGTATGGCGGCTTCACCTCAAATGTCGACATGAAGACCGGAGCACCCGCCTTCGGCACGCCGGAATACACGCAAGCGGCACAGATCACCGGACAGCTCTGCCGGGTGATCGGCGTGCCGTTCCGCTCCAGCAACGTCACCGCCGCCAATGCGGTCGACGCGCAGGCCGCCTATGAGAGCGCGATGTCCCTGTGGGGCTGCCTGATGGGCGGCGCCAACCTGGTGCTGCACGCGGCCGGCTGGCTCGGCGGCGGGCTGACCGCGTCGTTCGAGAAGCTGGTGATCGATGCCGAGATGCTGCAGATGATGTCGGCCTATTTCGATCCGCCCGTCGTCGACATCGACACGCTGGCGCTGGACGCGGTGCGCGAGGTCGGCCCAGCCGGGCATTTCTTCGGCGCCGCGCATACCATGCAGCGCTACGAGCGCGCCTTCTATTCGCCGCTGGTGTCCAACTGGGACAATTACGACACCTGGATGGAACGCGGCCAGATCACCGCGCGGGAACGGGCCAACGTGATCTGGAAACGCATGGTCGCCGACTACGAGCAACCGCCGATCGATCCCGGCATCGACGAGGCGCTGCGCGATTATGTGGAGCGCCGCAAGCGCGAGGGCGGATCGCCGTTGAACTGAGTCAGGCGTTCCGCAAAGGCCCGACCTGCGCCTCGAGCATCTCGAAGCCGGCGGCCTCGGCCGCCTGCGGCGTCACCACGCTTTCGTCGAGACACCATTCGAGCCAGAGCCCGTCGACCAGCGCGATGAAATTGCGCGCCAGCGCGGGCGCGTCGACTCGTCTGTCGCGCTCAACCGCAACCGCCGCGATGTCCTCGGCAAGTTCCGCGCGGTAAGCGTCGTAGAGCTCGCGATGCGCCGCCTTCAGTCGCGGGTTGACGGCGATCTCACCCCACAGCGACAGCCAGATCAGCAGGTTCTCGCGGCTGAAATATTCCGGCGCGAAGTTGGATCGCACCAGGGCGGCCAGCGCGGCCTCGGGATGCCAGCCGGACGCCTCGGCGCGGCGGCGCTTGGCTTCGTCGATCTGGTTGTTAACGCTGGCATAGAGCGAGGATTTGTAGACCTCGACCAGCAGCCCATCGAGGCTTTCGAAGTGGTGGTTGATGAGCCCGCGCGAGACGCCGGCCTCCTTGCAGATACGATCTATGGTGAAGGCGCCGATGCCGCCGACGGACAGGCACCGCGTCGCCGCCTCGATCAGCATGGAGCGGCGCACATCGGCCTGTTCGCGGCTGAAGCGCGGCGCCTTCTTCGCACCGCGCTTCGTTTTTGCAGCTTCCGGTTGGGCTTGCGTCATGCAACCCAGCTAATCGATTACGCCCGTCCTGTCCATCAAGCGATCATGCCGTCTTCTTGAACAGCACAGGATTGGGGTGACCGTCCGGATAGATGACGGGTTCGAACGCGGTCTTATGGATGGCGACCAGCGGCTGGTGACAGATGAAGACGAATCCGCCGGACTGTTCCATCAGATCCTCCATGCGGTTGGACAACGCGACTCGCTTGGCTTCGTCGCTTTCGGCAATCAGTTGCTGATAGCTGATCTCGAATTCGGGGCTGTCGAAGCCGGACCAATTGTAGGTGCCGATCTGGTCGGGGCGGAACCAGACCAGGTTCTCGGACGGATCAACACCGCCGGCGAAATCCATCAGCGCCAGGTCGATGTTCTTGTAGCCGTCGCCTTGCGTCTTGTCGCCGACGCCCCAGAAGGCGGCTTCGTCGTAGGGCTGGATCTCGACCTTGATGCCGGCTTGCTCAAGGCTGGCCTGGATGATCTGCGCGGTTGCGGTGCGGATCGAATCGTTCATCACCGTCAACGTCAATGACAAGTCGCTGACGCCTGCCTCCGCAAGCAGTGCGGCGGACTTCTCATAGTCGGGCGCAGCGATCAGATTGCTCAGGCGCGCGAATTTCGTGCCGGGCTGGACCACGCCTGTGGAGCGCTTGGTGAGATTGTCATAGACGCCGGTCAGGATCTGTCCGACATCGACGCCATATTGCACGGCTTGCCGCACCCTGAGATCCTTGAGGCGTGGGCTGAGCATGTTGATCGTCAGCCAGACATAGCGGGTCGACTGCGCCTCGATCAGTTTCGTATTGGCGGGCGGTTTGGCCTTGACGGCCTTGGTCGCCGAAATGGCGATCTTGGTGTAATCAAAGGCGTCGGCCTCGTAGGCCAATTGCGCCGCCTGATCGTCGGCGACGACATAGATCTCGACCTTGCCGAAATCCGGCTTCGGTCTCGGCCAGTCCGGATTGGCGGTCAGCGTCACCTTCTGCTTCTGCTGCCAGTCCGAGAAGAGATAAGGACCGCAGGTCGCCGGCGGCTCGGTGGTGAATTTGCCGCCCGCCTTCTCCGTGCCGGCGCGGCTGATGATGTGGCCGCCATAATAAGGCAGGCTGGTGACGAAGATCGGCTGGTACGGATCCTTGAGGTAGATGATGCCGGATCTGGCGTCGACGACTTCGACACGGTCCAGCTTCTCGAATTGATAGGCCCAGGGCGACGACAGCTTCGGATCGGCTATTCGCTCGTAGGAGAATTTCACGTCTTCGGCGGTGACCGGGCCAAGGCCGTTCGACCATTTCAGCCCATCGATCAGGGTGAAGGCGATGGTCTTCGGATCCTTCAGCTCGAGTTTCTCCGCGCCCCAGAGCGACCACGGCGAACCTTGCCTGAGATCGCCAAGGCGGTTCAGCGACACATAGATGCCACGCATCATGACGTCTTCGATGCCGCCGATCATGAAGGCGGGATCAAGCGTCTGCAGGTCGCCTTCCATGCGGATGCGCAGCGTGTCGCCGGCCGCCGACCAGGCAAATCCTGGTTTCATCGTCAGGCTGGCGCCCAACACGCCGGCGGCTTTCAGGAATGCACGTCTGTCCATGGTCCAATTCATCATATCAATTTCCCCTTGGGTTTGCGGAAGCGCGTGAGACGGCTTCCCGTTCTTGCCCGCCGGTCTGCAGCGGGAAATGGCAGCGCACCAGGCGACCGGCGCCCATCGGCCGGTAGATCGGCGCCTCGGACTTGCAGCGGGATTGCACGAGCGGACAGCGCGTGTGGAATTCGCAGCCGGAGGGCCGGCGGAACACGCTCGGGATTTCGCCGGTAATGGCAAGATTGTGGCTGCGCCGGCGTGGATCGGGGATCGGCTCGGACCGGATCAGTGTCGCAGTGTAGGGATGCAATGGGGCGGAGAAGACCTCTTGCGTCGGTCCTGTCTCAACGAGCCGGCCAAGATACATGATGGCGAGCCGATCGCTGACATGGCGGATCATCGCCAGATTGTGGGTGACGATCATGGTGGCGAAGCCGAGCTCGCGCTTGAGCTCGCCGATCAGGTTGAGCACATCGCCCTGCACCGAGACATCCAGCCCGGCGGTCGGCTCGTCGGCAAGCAGCAGACGCGGTTTCATCGCAAGCGCCCGCGCGACGCCGACGCGACGGGCCTGCCCGCCCGACAGTTCATGCGGAAAGCGGTCGACGAAGGAGGCCGGTAAGCCGACCAACGCCAGCAGCGCCTTCGCCGCAGCGCGCCGGTCCTGCATTGGCAGCCCCTGGATGACCTGCGGTTCGGTCAGCAGCGTGCTGACCCGCAGGCGCGGGCTGAGCGAGGCGACCGGATCCTGGAACATCATCGCCGAGCGCCGGCGCATGGCGCGAAAATCGGACGGGGTCGCGACCTCCCTCCCCTCGAAGACGATGCGGCCGGCCGCAGCCCGGACGAGGCCGAGAATGGTGCGGGCAAGCGTCGTCTTGCCGGAGCCGGATTCGCCGACCAGCCCAAGCGTCTCGGCCGGCATCAGCGACAACGTGACGTCGTCGACGACATTGAAGCCGGGCAGCGGGAACGGATTGATCAGCCGGTCGAGCAAGCTGCTGCGACCGAAGCTGACCGACAGGTCCTCGACGGCAAGCAGCGGGCTCATGGCGTCGCCACATAGCACCGGGCAGCGTGGCATGCGGTGAGCTTCACCAGCGGCGGCGCGATGGTCTTGCATGGCGCGAAGGCCTTGCCACAGCGCGGCGCGTAAACGCATCCCGGCGGTGGTTGGATCAGGCTCGGCAATGACCCGGGAATGGTCGGCAGCCTGTCCAGCCGATCATGGAAGCGGGCGGGATCGCAGGCGAGCAGCGCCTGGGTGTAGGGATGGCGCGGATCGTGGAAGATCGCGTCGACCTCGCCGCCCTCGACCACCTCGCCCGCATACATGACATAGACACGGTCGCAGAGCTCGGCGATGACACCCAGATGATGCGAGACGACGATGACGATGCCGTTGTATTCGCGCCTGAGCTCACGCAGCAGATGGATGATCTGCGCCTCCATGGTGACGTCGAGCGCAGTCGTCGGCTCGTCGGCGATGAGCAGGCCGGGATCGGTCAGCAAGGCGGCCGCGATCGCCACGCGCTGGCGCATGCCGCCGGAAAGCTCGTGTGGGTAACTCCGCATGCGCCGTTCGGCATCGGCGATGCCCACGCGAGCGAGCATTGCGGCGATGCGGGCCCTCTTTAGCGTGCGGCTGAGATCCTTACGGTGGTGCTGGAAGTCGACGAGCTGGTCGCCGATGGTCAGCACCGGGTTGAACGCCGTCATCGGGTCCTGGCCGACAAGCGCGATCTCATCGCCGCGCAGCAGCCGCTGGCGATGCGCGTCGAGCTTTGCCAGGTCGACGCCGTTGTACCGGATCGCCCCGTCGATGCGGGCGTTGGCCGGCAACAGGTTGGCCAGAGCGGTGACCAGCGTGGACTTGCCGCAGCCGCTCTCGCCGACAATTCCGATGACCTCGCCGGGATGCGCTTCGATATCGACATGGCGAAGGGCGTGCACGCTACCGTGCGGCGTCTCATAGCGGACGCTTAGACCGCTGGCGGCAAGCGTGCCGCTCATGCCGGCCTCCGCAGTTGCAGGCGCGGGTCCAGATAGTCGCGCAGCCCCTCGCCGAGAAAGGTGAAGCCGAGCGTCGCCAGCACCAGCGGCAGGCCGCCGAAGATCACCATGAAGGGTGCCGAGCGGATGCTGGTATAGCCGTCATAGAGGATCGAGCCCCAGGACGGCGTCGGCGGGCGCACGCCGAGCCCGAGGAAGCTCAAGCCGGCCTCGACCATGATGACGACCGGAATGTCCATCGACAAAAGGATGATCAGCGGACCGACGACGTTGGGCAGGAGGTGGATGAAGATGATGCGTGCCGCACTCGCATCGAGCAGACGCTCGGCAAGGATGTAGTCGCTGTTCTTCAGCGCCAGCGTCTGGGCCCGGATCAGCCGCGCGTAGCTTGGGAATGACGTCGCGGCGATGACGATGATCAGCGTGCCGGTACCGGCGCCGAGCACGGTGATGACGGCAAGCGCGAACATGATCATCGGCAGCGAATTCATGCTGTCGAAGCTGAGCACCAGGATGGCGTCGAGCCAGCGCGGACCGTAGCCGGCGACGAGGCCGAGCAGCAGCCCGATGGCGCCGGCTATGGCCACCGAGACCATGGCGATGGTGAGCGCCGTGCGCGCGCCGTAGATGACGCGCGACAACAGATCGCGGCCGAGATGATCGGTGCCGAACCAGTGCGCCGCCGAGGGAGGTTGCAGCTTGTGCAGTACGTCGATCTTGAGCGGCGAATAGGGTGCCAGCCAGGGCGCGAAGATCGCAGTGACAAGGAAACCGGCGACCAGGAGCAGCGCCACGCGGGTGAAGGGATCGGCAAGCAATGCGCGCAACAGAACAAGCCGTTGTCGATCGGGCGTGGATGGAGCGGCCTCAGCCACGGAAGACATCACGGACCCTCGGATCGAGCCGCGCAATGAGAAGATCGGCGGCGATGGTGATGGAGACGTAGATGGCGGTCATGACCAGCACCGTGCCCATGACGACGGGATAGTTGCGGGTGCTAACGGCGTCGGTGATCAGCTTGCCGATGCCGGGCCTGGCGAACACCGCCTCCACGAAGACGGCGCTGGACAGAATGCTGCCGAGGCCGACCGCGACCAGCGAGATGGTCGGGATGATGGCGATGCGCAGCGCATATTTGGAGACGATCTTCCACTCCGGCAGGCCGAAGGAACGGGCGGTGCGGATATGAGGCTCGCCCATCACCTCCATCATCGAGGCGCGCACCATGCGGGCGATATAGCCGATCCACCCGAGGGCGATCGCCGCGGCCGGCATGACCAGCGCCCTGGCCTGGCTTAAGAAATCGCCGGCCTCGCCCGCCCCGATGGCGGGCAGCCAGCGCAGCGTGACGGCAAAGAGCAGCAGCGAGTAGATTGCGACGACGAAGGACGGGACGGCGATGACACCGACCGAGAGCACGCCGATGGCGGCATCGGCGGCCGTGCCGCGCCGCATCACCGACAGGCAGCCCAGCGGCACGCCGATCAGCAGCGCCACGGCGAGCGCCGTCAGCCCCAGGACAAGCGTGTTCGGCAACGCTTCCAGGACCAATGTGGAAACGGGCCGGTTCGACCAGACATCGTAGCCCAGATTGCCGGTCAGCGCGTTGCGGAAGAATTCGACGATCTGCCACCAGACCGGCTGGTCGAGTCCCATGCGCTCGATCAGCAGCCGCTTCAATTCCGGCGTGGCGCGCGGACCGAGCGCCACGGTCGCGGGATCGCCCGGAACCAGGAAGACGGCAGCATACATGGCGACCATGACGAAGACGAGGATCAGGAGACCGAGACCGATGCGCTTCACTGCATATGCGAGCATGGCCTCCCCTCCTTCAGGCGAAATCGCGCCTGATGCGCCGTGTCGCCGAGGCGCTGTGCACGAGCTTGCCTCGTTCTCGGGCTTCAAGGCGCCAACTCAGGTTGAAATGCGTTTCATCCGCCGTCAGCTCGGTCACCGCCCTCGCTTCGGTATCGGCATCGGCGCTGGCGATCGTCCATCGATATTCGGTGACGAGCTTTGCCGAGAGAGGATCGCCGCTGCTGATGCTCATCGTATCGCTGTTGGCGGAAGACACGGTGATGGCGCGATCGTCATAACGCCTGCTTCCATGGTCCGAGGTCAAGGCGATGATCTGCAGGCCCGAGCCGACATCGTCGGTGACGATGCGACGGTCGAAGCCTTCGGCCAGCGTCGTGGCCGGGACCGGCGGCGCGGTTTCGGCCGGCTCGAAGCGGACGTCGCGGTCGCGCGACGACGGCGGCCGCACCGGAAGAACCAGCTTGCTGTCGCCGCTCACGACGGACAAAACTGAAAGTTTGGGTTGCGGCCACAGGATCGGCCAATGCTGGTTGGCCAGCGCCAGCCGGACGCGGTGCCCCTTGGGTATGGTGCGGGCGGCATCGTTGAGCTTGAGCTTGACGCGGAACGGCGTTCCGATCGGACATGGCGTCGGATGCTCGTGGCTGTCGCGATGGCTGAGGTTGAGCACGCCATAGGTCATCAGCGCCGAGGTGCCGTCCGGATAGACGTCGCAGAGACGGGCGGCAAGGTTGACATGCGACTGGTCGACGCTGACGAGCAGATCGAGCTCGGCCGCGCCAAGCAGGGTCAAATCATCTTCCAGCGGCAAAGTGTCGAAGCACAGCGCCAGGCCGTCCTCGCGGCGCTGGTCGATGGGCATGTCGGGGCAGGAACCACCGTAGCCGCCCCAGCGGCCGCAGTCGCGGCCGGCGGTGGCGGGAGAGCATACCGACAGCGTGGCGCCAGGTACCGGTTGGCCGTCCAGTCCGGCGGCGTTCAGATGCAAGACGCGGCGCTCGACACGTGGCGACGGCCATTGGTCCTCGGCCGCCCAACTGCCGGCATGATCCGGAAGATAGAAAGGCTGCGGCCGCTCCTCGCCGGTGATCCAGACCCGGTAGAGCGGCTCGTCCATGATGCCGGTGTCTTCGGCGCAAAGCCAATGACGCCACCAGCGCAGCGCCTCCTGCAGGTAGCCGATCAGCGGACCCGGCGCGCCGCGACAGGGATAGGCGTGCGACCACGGTCCGACGATGCCAAGCTTCGGCCCCGGCAGATGTTCCAGCAGGCGCGGCACGAAGTTCGAATAGCTGTCCTCCCAACCGCAAACGGCCATGACGGCGCATTCGATCGCGGCATGATCCTCGCAGACCGAACCCTGCCGCCAGTAGTCGTCGCGACGCTGGTGCGCGAGCCAGATTTCCGATAGCGAGCGTGTCGCTTCCAGACGGCTCATCCACATGGCGCGCCAGGCATCGCCGACAATCTGCGGGTCGGGCGCCATCGCCTTCTTCACCAGCATGAAGTTCGACCACATTTCCTGCTCGGTAAGCAGCGCGCCGCCCATATAGTGGATGTCGTCCGCATAGCGATCGTCGGTGGCGCAGTTGGCGATGATGGCCTTCAGCGCCGGCGGCCGGCGCGCAGCGACCTGCAGCGCGTTGAAGCCGCCCCAGGAAATGCCGGTCATGCCGACATTGCCGTTGCACCAGGATTGCGCCGCCAGATGGGCGATGATCTCGCAGGCGTCTTCCTGCTCGCGCGGCAGATACTCGTCTGCCAGGTCGCCATCGGAATCGCCGGAGCCGCGGATGTCTATGCGGGCGCAGGCGATGCCGTATCCGGCGAGCCAGGGGTGGATGTCGACGTCACGGGCAACGGTGCCGTCGCGCCGCCGGTAAGGCACCATTTCGACCACGACGGGCACCTTGGCCTGAGTGCGCGGGCGCCACACTGTGGCGGCGATTTGCGTGCCGTCAGCCAGCGCGATCCAGTATGGATCGACGGTTTCGACGGCAAAGGGAAATTCGGTCCGTACCACGGCGGGTGCTCGTCAACTCCTTGTTGAACGTTCGTACAACAAGAACAGCCCGGATGCAATGGTCTTTTAGTCAGTTGCGATCAAAGGGTAGGCAGAAATGTATTCACCCACCGCTGAAGCTACCCGAGAGTCGGCGTTCAGGTGAGGCGCTCCCGCTTCTGCAATGAGCCCCTTCGCGCGTCGTGGCGAACCGGTTGATGATTCATTGTTGCAGTGTGGTGGACAAACTGATGACCCTGAGCAGAGGCACGGTTGCTTGCCCAAGGCCATTGCCGCTAGCCGACTTCTCGGGCGCGGGAGACGCACGATTGGTGGTCGGGGGTAGCCATTCCGCCGATTCATGGCAGAGCGATGGTACTTCGTGCCGCGATGGAACGCGCTGCCAGAATCGCGAAATCAGAGGCTCCCTGAGAATAGCAGGCTGCGCTGAGGGTCTGCTTCCTTGAACCTGCAAAACCAGGAATCGTGTCACGCCGGACCTGAAGTGCAGCGGTCAGACCCTAACGCTGCCGTCATGTTCCCCTTCAGTGAGACGAAACGAGCAAAGGTAGGGGGCTACTTCGTCATATCCCGGCGCGCCGGGATATTGGGGCGAGCAGGCTTATCACGCCCTGGCCGCCGACCGGCTGGCGGTGAAGGAAAGCATGAGCGAGATCTCCACGCGGCACGGCGTCCAGGCGCTGATCTAGCCCCCGCGTTGGTTTCCGAGCCGCGCTTTGTCCTGCTCGACGAGCCTTCCGCCGGCCCTGTCGCGCCGGCCATGGTGATCCAGACGCTGGAGCAAATCACGACGCTGACGAAGCAAGGCATTGGCATATGATGGTCGAGCAGAACATCGGCGAGGCCATGCCGATAGCAGACAAACTCTACATCTTGGCCGCCGCGACAGCATGGCCTGCTCGCCTCCCGACAACGCGCCGGCCGCCGTCTTGCGCCGCCTGGCCAGCGACGGATACTGGCCGATCAACATGTCAATGCGCCTTTCCACCAGCCGCGTGTCGGTGATAGCGTAACCACCCATGCGCAGGTCGTTCATCACGATCAGGCGCGGGAACACGCCGCCGCCCTGCGGCACCAGTCCCTGGCGTACCACTTGGTGCACGGGCAGATTGGAAAGCACAGTGTCGCCAAGGCGGGCGGCGCCGCTCCACACCGGCAGCGCCCCGGCGATGGCCTTTAGCACGGTCGATTTGCCGCAGCCGTTCGGCCCGAAGATGCAGGTGATTTTCCCGAGCTCAGCCGTCAGTGAGATGCCATGGACGACCTCGTGATTGCCGTAGCCGGTGATGATGTTCTCGGAGGCCAGCGTGCTCATTGCGGGCGCCCCAGGTAGATCTGCATGACTTCAGAATTGCGCACGATGTCCTGGAAAGAGCCGCTGATCACCACCCGTCCCGAATCCATGACGACAATTCGGTCGCAGACGTTGCGAACCATCTCCATGTCATGTTCGATGACGAGGAAGGACACGCCCTGTTCGCGTAGCCGGGCGCGACCAGAGCGACGTCATCCTGAAGGAAGCCTGGCAGCACAGAGAGCGCTGCGTCCCCTCGCCAGCAGTGATCGACCGCGACATGCTGCACCAGATTGCCCTGCCCGATGACATTTGCACGGGTCGCAATTTCACACTGATTCGACGGTTCATCGAGAGTTAGGCTTGTCACGCCGGACGCGGTCGGTGATTGCGATCTGGGAGATGGCAAGCAGGAAGAGTGGCGACTGCACTGCTTCGCCGATCCCGATGCCGCAGCGACTTCCTTGACCACTTCATCGGATGGCACACTCACTCTGACCCTGCATGTCGCCATCGAAAGCCAGCTTTTCGTTCTGATCGCGTAGTGCCTGCACTTCGCCAAAGTAGGTGGAACAACCGCCTGCTGTGACAGTTGGGGCGTGTCTCCGGGAGTTGCACGGTGCCGGCAGAGAGACCGCGTCAACGCTCGGAGATATGATCTGAGAGCTCCATGCGCGTCTTGATTGGACGCATTATCCCAAACACGTGACCAATCGTTGTGTTGTTCCCCAGTAGATCCGAATCACTGCGCCTGCTCATCTGGTTGCCTGTAATATCGGGCCTGCCCGGCTGCGCGGGCGGCGTGCTCGACCCGCAGGGACCGATCGGCGCCGGCAACCGCACCATCCTCTTGAACTCGCTTGCCGTGATGCTGGT
>NZ_JAIUHK010000046.1:0-41040 GCF_020165075.1 Mesorhizobium sp. CA4 | reverse complement strand
GCCGGCCTATCCAATGTCGGGCCGCGCCTAATGGCCAAATCGCGCGTTCAGTTCATCTGCCAGAATTGCGGCTCGGTGCATCAGCGCTGGGCCGGCAAATGCGATGCCTGTGGCGAGTGGAATACGCTTGTCGAGGAAGGCACGTCCGGCGGCATTGGCTCGGGGCCGGCGAACATGCGCAACGCCCGCAAGGGCCGCGCCGTGGTGCTGACCAGTCTCGCCGGCGACATCGAGGATGCGCCGCGGATCGTATCGGGCATCGGCGAACTCGACCGCGCCACCGGCGGTGGCTTCGTGCGCGGCTCCGCACTTCTTGTCGGCGGCGATCCCGGCATCGGCAAGTCGACGCTTTTGACGCAAGCCGCCGCGGCGCTCGCCTCGAAAGGCCACCGCATCGTCTATGTCTCGGGCGAGGAAGCCGTCGCGCAGATCAGGCTCAGGGCGCAGCGCCTCGGCGTCGCCTCAACGCCGGTGGAACTCGCCGCCGAGACCAATGTCGAGGACATTCTTGCCACCATCGCGGACGGCAGGCGGCCGGACCTCGTCATCCTCGATTCCATCCAGACGCTGTGGACGGACCTTGCCGATTCGGCGCCTGGCACCGTCACCCAGGTGCGCGCCGCCGCCCAGGCGATGATCCGCTACGCGAAATCCACAGGCGCTGCGATCGTGCTCGTCGGCCATGTCACCAAGGAGGGCCAGATTGCAGGCCCTCGCGTCGTCGAGCACATGGTCGACGGCGTGCTCTATTTCGAGGGCGAGGGCAACCACCACTTCCGCATCCTGCGCACCGTGAAGAACCGTTTCGGGCCGACCGACGAGATCGGCGTCTTCGAAATGTCGGACAAAGGCCTGCGCGAGGTCTCAAATCCATCGGAGCTTTTCCTCGGCGAACGTCACGCGAAATCGCCGGGCGCCGCGGTTTTCGCTGGCATGGAAGGCACCAGGCCGGTGCTGGTCGAGATCCAGGCGCTGGTCGCGCCCTCCTCGCTCGGCACGCCGCGCCGCGCCGTGGTCGGCTGGGACGGGGCGCGGCTGTCGATGGTGCTCGCCGTGCTGGAGGCGCATTGCGGCGTGCGCTTCGGCCAGCACGACGTCTATCTCAACGTCGCCGGCGGCTACCGGATCTCGGAGCCGGCGGCCGATCTCGCGGTCGCCGCCGCACTGGTTTCCTCGCTCACCGGTCTTGCCCTTCCCGCCGATTGCGTCTATTTCGGCGAAATCAGCCTATCGGGCGCCGTGAGGCCAGTTGCGCATGCGCAGCAGCGTCTCAAAGAAGCCGAAAAGCTGGGTTTTGGAAGCGCGGTGCTGCCGCTCGGCAGCGAGGAAGTTGCCGGGGGGATCGGGGCCGGCGCGTTCCAGCCCACCGAGCTGGCCGACCTTGTGGCGCGCATAGCCGGCTCACGGCGCGGCCATGCCGACGACGGGGAGTGATGCGGTTCATCACGCCGCAAGACAGGAAGTGGGGCGAGAACCATGCCGATTACGCTGCTTGACGGAATCCTCGTCGGCTTCACTCTGGTCTCAGCAATGCTCGCCATGGTGCGCGGCTTCTCCCGCGAAGTGCTGTCTGTGGTTTCCTGGGTAGCGGCCGCGGCGGCGGCGTTCTTCTTCTACAAGCCGGTCCTGCCCTATGTTCAGCCCTATGTCGACAACGACAAGATCGCGATGGCGGCCTCTGCCGGCATCGTCTTCCTCATCGCGCTGATCGTCGTCTCCGTCATCACCATGAAGCTCGCCGACTGGATCATCGATTCACGCATCGGCGCGCTCGACCGGACGCTCGGCTTCCTCTATGGCGCGGCGCGCGGCATCCTGGTGGTCGCGGTGGCGCTGCTGTTCTTCAACTGGCTGGCGGGCGCCAAGGCGCCCGCCTGGGTCGCCAACGCCAAGTCGCGGCCGTTGCTCGAGACGATCGGCGCCAAGCTCGAAAGCGTGCTGCCCGAGAACACCGAGGAACTGGTCAACAAATACACGCATAAGGGCACGCCGCAGGCCGGCGCGCCGGCGACGACCGATCAGCCGGCGGCTGAGCCGCCGGCCGCCGGTGACGACAACGCGCCGGCACCCGACGACAGCGAGGGCGAGGCACCGGCCGACAACGAGCCGGCTCCAGCGCCTGCCCCGGCTCCCGCTCCAGCGCCGGCAAACTGAAGTCCAGGCCAGCCATGGCGCTGGCCTGAGGCATTTTGTGAATGCCTAACTACGCGCGTTGCGTTCGGCGAGCGATCGCCTTATATGGCGGCTTTAGCGGAGCTTGAGCACCAAATGGCAGACTCAACGGCAGATAGAGGCAAAGTCCTTTCCGCCGAGGCCGACGATCATTTCCACGACGAATGCGGCGTATTCGGCATCTTCGGCCGGCAGGATGCGGCGGCCATCGTCACGCTCGGGCTTCATGCCCTGCAGCATCGCGGCCAGGAAGCGGCCGGCATCGTCTCCTATGACGGCACCCAGTTTCATGTCGAACGCCATGTCGGCCTGATCGGCGATACCTTCACCAAGCAGCGCGTCATCGACAGCCTGCAAGGCAACCGCGCCATCGGACATACGCGATACGCCACCACCGGCGGCGCCGGCATTCGCAACATCCAGCCCTTCTTCGCCGAGCTTGCGGAGGGCGGCCTGGCGGTCGCCCATAACGGCAACCTCACCAACGCGCTCACCGTGCAGCGCGTGCTGCAGAAGCAGGGCTCGATCTTTTCCTCGACCTCCGACACCGAGACGCTGCTGCACCTGATCGCGACCAGCAAGGAGCGCGATTTGAATTCGCGTTTCATCGACGCGATACGCCAGGTCGAGGGCGCCTTCTCGCTGGTGGCGATGACGGCCAAGAAGATGATCGGCTGCCGCGATCCGCTCGGTATCCGCCCGCTGGTGCTGGGCGATCTCGACGGCGCCTGGATTCTCGCTTCCGAAACCTGCGCGCTCGACATCATCGGCGCCCGCTTCGTGCGCGACATCAAGCCCGGCGAGATGGTGGTGATCACCTCGAAGGGGATCGAGAGCATCTTCCCGTTCGAGCCGCAGAAGACGCGCTTCTGCATTTTCGAATATGTCTATTTTGCGCGGCCGGATTCCTCGGTCGAGGGCCGCAATGTCTACGAGGTGCGCAAGCGCATCGGCGCCGAACTCGCGCAGGAAAGCCCGGTCGACGCCGACATCGTGGTGCCGGTTCCGGATTCCGGCACGCCGGCTGCGATCGGTTTTTCCCAGGCCGCCGGCATTCCCTTCGAGCTCGGCATCATCCGCAACCACTATGTCGGGCGCACCTTCATCCAGCCGGGCGATTCGATCCGCCATATGGGCGTTAAGCTGAAGCACAATGCCAACCGCCGCATGATCGAGGGCAAGCGCGTGGTGCTGGTCGACGATTCGATCGTGCGCGGCACCACCAGCCAGAAGATCGTGCAGATGGTGCGGGACGCAGGCGCGAAGGAAGTGCATATGCGCATCGCCTCGCCGCCGACCAGCGCATCCTGCTTCTACGGCGTCGACACGCCGGAGAAGTCGAAGCTCCTGGCATCGCGCATGTCGGTCGAGGAGATGGCGGAATTCATCCGCGTCGATTCGCTCGGTTTTCTCTCCATCGACGGGCTCTACCGTGCCGTCGGTGAAGCGCGCCGCGACAACGACCAGCCGCAATTCTGCGACGCCTGCTTCACCGGCCAGTACCCCACCCGTCTGCTCGACTTCGAAGGCCACGACAATGTGCGTACGCTGTCGCTGCTGGCGAGTGGCGGGTCGTAATCGCAGTTTACGGAAATTCCTGAATGACTCTCGACCTTTCCGGCCGCGTGGCGGTCGTAACCGGCGCTTCGCGCGGCATCGGCTATTTCATCGCTACGGAGCTGGCGGCGGCCGGCGCGCATGTGATCGCGGTGGCGCGCACAGTGGGCGGGCTGGAAGAGCTCGATGACCAGATCAAGGCCGACGGTCGCGGACAGGCGACGCTTGTGCCGCTCGATCTTGCCGACATGGCCGGCATCGACCGGCTGGGCGCAGCGATCCACGAGCGCTGGGGCAAGCTCGACATCCTGATCGCCAATGCCGGCGTGCTCGGCGTCATCTCGCCGATCGGCCATGTCGAGGCCAAGACCTTCGAGAAGGTGATGACCATCAACGTGACTTCGACGTGGCGGCTGATCCGCTCGGTCGACCCGCTGCTCAGGCTCTCCGACGCGGGCCGCGCCATCATTCTCTCCTCCAACGCGGCGCATTCGGCGCGCGCCTTCTGGGGCCCTTATGCGGCTTCCAAGGCCGCCGTCGAAACGATGATGCGGTCCTGGGCGCATGAGACCGAGAGCCTGCCGCTGAGGGTGAACGCCGCCGATCCGGGCGCGGCCCGCACGGCCATGCGCGCCCAGGCCATGCCCGGCGAGGATCCGGAGACGCTGCCGCATCCGTCCGAGATCGCCAGGCGCATCGTGCCCCTGGCAAGCCCGGAGCTGAAGGAGACGGGCCTGATCTTCCAGGCCAAGCACAACCGCTTCGTCGCCTACCGGCAGCCGGAATAGAAGAAGCTCAGACGGGATTAAACCGGGCTCCGGCAACGTTCTTCGAATGCAAGGCATTCGAAACCGGAGGACTGATATGCGTAGACTTCTTCTCGTTGCCGCCACCACCGTCGCGGCACTTGCCGCATCGGCTGGCGTAGCCCTCTCGCAAGATAAGACGATGAGCTTCTTCGTTACCAGCGTCGGCTCCGGCAAGGGCGCCGATCTCGGCGGCTTGAAAGGCGCCGATGCCCACTGCGCGTCGCTCGCGGAAGCGGCCGGCGTCACCGGCAAGACCTGGCATGCCTATCTTTCCTCCAGCACGGAAGATGCGCGCGACCGCATCGGCAAGGGTCCGTGGTTCAATGCCAAGGGCGAGAAGATCGCCGACGATGTCGCCTCGCTGCACAGCGACGCCAACGGCATCACCAAGCAAACGGCGCTGACCGAAAAGGGCGAAATCATCAACGGCCGCGGCGACACACCGAACCGGCACGACATGCTAACCGGCTCCAAGCCCGACGGCACGAAGATCGCCGACCAGACCTGCGGCGACTGGACGATGAGCGGCGCCGAGGGTGCCGCGATGATGGGCCATCACGACCGCACCGGGCTTGACGATTCGGCGGCGGCGAAGTCTTGGAATTCCTCGCACGCCTCGCGTGGCGGCTGCAGCCAGGAAGCGCTCCAGGGCACCGGCGGCGACGGTCTGTTCTACTGCTTCGCGGTCGAGTGAGCCGCGTCGCGACCACTCCATTCACGGGTCTGTGACCGGGGCGGTGGAAGCGTGTGCCGCCGCCCCGCTTCCGCCGCTCCGAAGGAGTTGCTAGGATCGGTCCGACTCCGACATCTAAGCAAAGCGAGGAATTCCCATGGCTGCTACTCCCAGCGTAGCGTTGGTCTGGTACCTGGTGATCGCCGGCCCGCAAGGCGGCATGGTGGTGCTGCCCAGCACCTTCGACACCCGCGAACAATGCACCAACGCCATTACCGAATATCAGAAGCAGCCGACGCCGCAGGGCTGGGCCGTGCAATGCGTACCGAGCGCCTCGCCGTTCACCGACGAAGGGGATGCGGAAACGCCCTCGGCGCAGTAGGGCCGACTTATCTTTCCCCCTCGAGGGGGAAGATGGCCGCGAAGCGGTCAGAGGGGGGCTCCTCGCGTGGAGCGCCGACCTCTTTCTGAGACGAACAACGCCGGCACTCTATGTGAGACGACCCCCTTGTGTCGCCTTTGGCGACATCTCCCCCTCATGAGGGGAGATCAGCTTGCGCTCACGCTCAACGCCGGCTTGTTGTTGATCGTCTGGAACACCACGCAGTAGCGCTCGGTGAGCTTCACGAGCGCATCGATGCGCTCCTGCGGTTCATCGGTGTCGAGGTCGAATTTCAGCCTTATTTCGCGGAAGCCGACCGGCGCGTCCCGGGCGACGCCGAGCGTGCCGCGAAAATCGAGGTCGCCCTCGGCCTCGACGGTAGCGTTGCCGAGCTTGAACTCCAAGGCGGTCGCTACCGCTTTCAGCGTCACGCCGGCGCAAGCGACCAGCGCTTCCAGCAGCATGTCGCCCGAGCAGAGCTCGAGGCCCGAGCCGCCGGTGGCCGGATGAAGCCCGGCAACCGCAAGCGCCCTGCCCGTCTCCACCTTGCAGGCGATCGACTGGTCGTCGAGCGTGCCGCGGGCTCTCAGCGTGATCAGCGCCTTGGCGGCGTCCTCGCGATAGGCATCCTTCAGCGGAGCCTGCATGGTTTTGAGGGCGGTGGAGTCCATTGTGTGGGGGTCCTTTTCATACTGTCTTTGCCGGTTGATAGCACTGTGTGAGCATGGCAGGGAAATCCTGCTGGCGACTATCATTTTCTGCCAACTCGGAGATTGGTGAAGACGAGAATAACAGCTGATCTCCCCCCTTGCGGGGGAGATGTCTGGCAGGACAGAGGGGGGTGCTGTCCCGCTATCCTATCAGCTGTTCACAGCGCGCGAACTCGGACAGAAGTTGCTGCAGAAAGATGCGTCGACCAGGGCCGAGTTCCGTCACACCCCCCTCTGCCCTGCCGGGCATCTCCCCCGCAAGGGGGGAGATTGGCAGCTTCTGCGCCGCGCCCCTTTGATTTCCCACGCCCCGGCCATACCTTTGCGGTTGTCGTTCCCGCGGAGCCCTCATGCGATCCAAGCTCGTCCCCCTCATCCTCTTGGCGCTCGCCGCCTTCGCGCAGCCAAGCTTCGCCGACACACCGGAACGACCGGCGCCGACCGGCGGCGTGCTGTCGCTGCTGCCGCAGCCACAAGTGACCGAGCATTCGATCACGCTTGGCGGGCGCAAGCTGGATTACCAGGCCAAGGCCGGCACGCTGTCGCTCTTGTCCGGCAAGGGCGAGGTGACGGCCGAGATTTTCTATGTCGCCTACACGCAGCAGTCGCCGGCCCCGGCGAAGGAGCGGCCGATCACCTTCGTCTTCAACGGCGGACCCGGTGCTGCTTCGGCTTACCTGCATCTCGGCGCGATCGGTCCGCGCATCGTCGAGACCGCCGCCGACGGCGAGTTCCTGCGGCCGCCGCAAAAGCTCATCGACAATCCCGACAGCTGGCTCGACATGAGCGATCTCGTCTTCGTCGATCCCGTCGGCACCGGCTACAGCCGCGAAGCGCCGGGGCATGAGCCGAAAGAATTCTGGAGCGTCGACGCCGACGCCAGCTCGGTCGGCGCCTTCATCCGCCTCTATCTGGCGCAGAACGGCCGCACGGGATCGCCGCTGTTCCTCGCCGGCGAAAGCTATGGCGGCTTTCGCGCCGCGCTGCTTGCCCGCACGCTGCAGGAGGATGTCGGCCTGAGCCCCAGCGGCATCGTGCTGATCTCGCCGGCACTGGAGTTCATGCTGGTGCGGCCAGACCAGTTCGACCAGCTGCACTGGGCGTTGGAGCTGCCTTCGCTAGCGGCGACGCGGCTCAAGGCCGACGGCGTGAGCGGCGACGCGTTGCGCGACAGGCTGGCCGAGGTCGAGCATTACGCGCTCGGCGATTACCTGACGGCGCTGAACAGCGGGCTGGAGCAAGGCGGCAAGCTCGCCGGCGGGCGCGTATCGGAGATCACCGGCCTGCCGCTGGAGCTCGTCCAGCGCAATTTCGCCCGCATCCCCATCGGGCTGTTCGCCAAGGAATTCCAGCGCGCCACGGGCAAGGTGCTCAGCCCCTATGACGCCACCATCGGCACCGTTGACATCGCGCCGCAAAGCGCCCGTGAGGCCGGCCCCGACCCGGTGCTCGACCGCAGCGTTCCGGTGCTGACCTCCGCCTTCGTCGCTTACGCCCGCGACGAGCTGAACTACCGCACCAATGTCAGCTACCGCCTGCTCAATGGCGAGGTCAGCCGCAGCTGGGATTACGGCACATCGGGCCAGGGCTATGCCGGTGTGATGAACGACCTGCAACGGGCGCGTTCGCTCAACCCGGCGCTCGGCGTGGTCATCGTCAACGGCTATACCGACCTCGTCACGCCCTATCTCGCCTCGCGCTATCTGGTGAACCAGCTTCCTTCGCTGTCAGACGCCAAGCCGATCCGCATCGACGTCGTCGAGGGCGGCCATATGATGTATCTGCGGCCGGGCGGGCGGCGCGCGCTGAAGGATGCCGCATCGGAGCTCTACCAGGCGACGCAGTAACTCCGACCGGCCTCCGGCAAACGACCTGCGCCAACGCAAGCGTCGCGCTGGAGCAGCGCCGTGCAAGGTTTAGCCCCTATAGCTGGAGCAGCGGTCCCGACTGGGGCGGAACCGCCTCACGCAAACGCGCTGAACCCTCATGGCCGATGTCGTCATCCTGGAAAGCCGCGAAAGGGTGCTGGCCGGCATCCTGTTCACGGCTGCCGCCTATTTCCTGTTTTCGGCGCAGGATGCTTCGATCAAGCTCCTGGTCGTCGGCATGACGGTCTGGCAGATCATGTTCGTCCGCTCGATCACCGTGCTCGTCGCCTGCGGCGCGGTCGGCGGCAAGCGGCTGTTCGCCGACACGATCGGCTCGCCGATCGTCAAGCCGATGCTGGTGCGCAGCGCCTTCACGCTCGCCGCCTGGCTTTGCTACTACAACGCCGCCCGCTCGCTGCAGCTCGCCGAGCTTACCACCATCTACTACGCCGCGCCGATTATCGTTACCGTGCTGTCCGTGCTGATCCTGGGCGAGACGGTGCCGCTGCTGCGCTGGATCGCGGTGTTCATCGGCTTCGTCGGCGTCTTCATCGCCTGCGATCCGACGCGGCTCGGCTTCTCCGTGCCGGTGCTCCTGGTGTTGGCGGCGGCGGTGCTTTGGGGCATCGCCGTGGTGCTGTTGCGCAAGACGGCGCTGCAAGAGCGCACCATGATCCAGCTCGTTCTCAACAATTTCTATTTCCTGCTCTTCTCAGCGGCGCCGGCACTGCTCTGGTGGCGGATGCCCGACGGGCGGCAGCTTCTTTTGCTTGTCAGCGTCGGGGCACTCGGCGGGGTGGCGCAATATGCGCTGTTCGAGGGCATGAAGCGCGCGCCGGTGTCGATTATTGCGCCGTTCGAATACACCTCGCTGGTCTGGGCCTTCGCGCTGGGCTACGCCATCTGGGGCGACGTGCCCCGCACGGAAGTGTTCATGGGCGCGGCGCTGATCATCGGCGCGGGTCTGCTCATCGTCGGCAACGAGCATTTCCGCAGACGGGAGCAGGCCTCATGACGGAAGGCTGTCAGGAGCAACTGGGTAGGCTGGTGCCATGACGGACACGCTCGACATGCCGGAAAAGATTGCGCCTGCCGCCGCCGACGTGGCAGCCGAGCGCACGCTCGGCATCATCCTGGTGTCGGCATCGGCGATCGCCTTTGCACTCACCGGCGTACTGACCAAGTCGATCCATGCCGATCCGCTGACGATCACCTGCTGGCGCGGTTTTTTCGGCTCGATCCTGATCAGCTTCTACGTGCTGTGGCGCCGGCGCCGCTCGGGTGGGCGCGAGAGCCTGAGATTGGGCTGGCGGGGCTGGCTGCTGGCAGTCGAGGGCGCCGCCGCCAGCATCGCCTTCATCTCGGCCTTCAAATTCACCTATGTCGCCAATGTCGCGGTGATCTACGCGACCTCGCCCTTCATCGCCGCACTTCTTGCCTTCCTTCTGGTGCGGGAAAAATTCCGGCTGCAGACGATGGTTGCGGCCGCCGTGTCCCTGTGCGGCGTCGCCATCATGGTGGGCGCCGGCCTCGGCAGCGGGCACCTGTTCGGTGACGGGCTGGCGCTGCTGATGACCGCCGGCAGTGCGCTCTACATGATCATGGTGCGCGCTTTTCGCGACTCGCCGGTCGTGTGGGCTGGCGCGGTCTCGGCCTTTCTGCTTTTCGTGCTCGGCTGGTTCGTGACCGACCCGCTGGCCGTGTCCGCCCGCGACGTCGCGCTGCTTGCCACCTTCGGCTGCTCTTTCGCGCTGGCCTCGATCCTGTGGACGGAAGGCTCGCGGCTGATCCCGTCGGCGGAAGCCGGGCTGCTCGGTTCCGCCGAGGTGCCGTTCGCCATCCTGTTTGCCCTGCTGTTCCTCGGCGAGGTCCCACCCATGGCCAGCGTCATCGGCGGCGCCATCGTGCTCTGCGCGGTCTTTGCGCATGCCGGACGCGACTGGATGAAGGCGAAATCGGCGGGCTCGTAAATTATTTTCGCAGTCACGGAACCATCATCAGTCTCAGGCATTGTTAGATCGACGGGTCACCCCCCAAGTCCCCCCAAACCCCTCGACCCGTCCGACTAGAAGCCGACCCGCAAAAAGGTCGGCTTTTTCTTTGAGGATTCCTCGCTGTTCAGGACGACAAGGCCAGGCCGCTGCCGAGAAGCTCCGCCAGATCCCGCGCCGGACGCGCAGCTTCGCGGCCGACCCGGATGGCGAAATCGGCCATCGGCAACGGCGGGAGGTCGAAATCGGCAGATGCCTCGACGATGCCGGAATGGGCAAAACGCCGGGTGCGCGGCGTCAGCGCGATGCCGGCATTGACCGCGCTGCGCAGGCCGGCAAGGCTGGCGCTGCCGGCGGCGATGCGGTAACGGCGGCCGGCGGCATCGAGCGCATTGAGCGCGGCCTCGCGGAAGCCGCAATAGGGATCGAGCAGCGCCAGCGGTACCATCTCCTGCCGAGCCGCCAGTCCTTTTTCCGAGCAGAGCCACAGCATCGGCTCGCTGATCAGGGCCGCTTCATCCGGCGAGGGGGCATGGCGCATGGTGATCGCGAGATCGAGTTGACCTGCCTGCAGCGCTGACCCGAGCTCCAGGGAACGGCCGACGCGCAGCTCGATCCTGATGCGCGGATGGCTGGCGGCGAAGGCCCGGAGCAGGTCCGGCAGGCCCTGATCGGCGAAATCCTGCGTCGTGCCTATGGCGATGCGCCCGCCGGCGCGCGCGCCCTTCAGCGCCAGCCACGCCTCGGTGTGAACGGCAAGGATGCGCCGCGCATGGCCGACAAGGTCCTCGCCGGCCGGGGTCAGCCCGCGTCCCCTGCCCTGCGGGATGAGCAGCGGCTCGCCGACGATCTCTTCCAGCCGCTGCATTTGCGCGGTCACCGCCGACGGCGTGCGGCCGATGGTGGATGCGGCCTTGGCGAGCGAGCCGCTGTCGACGAAGGCGAGAAAGGTTTTCAAGAGATCGGGATCGAGCGTTTCCACAGTTCGACAATATCGAAGCAATTGTCAAAAACAATTCGATTTTTTTTAACGTATAGATGAGCCCATATCTCTCCCGTCGAAAGCGCGACGCGCGAAGCCAGAGGAGAGAAAAATGCCGATCATCAACATAAGCGTCACCGGCAAGCCCGACGCCAAGCTGTCCGCCACCATTGCCAAGGAGGCTACCGACATCACTGCGAAGCTGTTGCACAAGGATCCGACCATCACCGCGGTCGCCGTCAACTACGTCGAGCCGCAGCACTGGTTCGCTGGCGGCAAATCGCTGGCCGGGCATGAGACCAGCACATTCTGGCTGGATATCAAGGTGGTCGACGGCACCAACACCAAGCTGGAGCTCGAAGCCTACCTCAAGGCGATCTTCGAGGCTTTCGGACGGCTGCTGGGCGGCGTGCATGAGGAAAGCTACGCCTTTGTGCACGAAGTGCCGGCCGCGGCCTATGGCTATGGCGGCAAGAGCCAGGAGTTCCGCTTCATCAGCGGGAGGCTGAAGGCGGCATAGCGCCCTCTTCCCCTTCTCCACTTGTGGGAGAAGGTGGCCGAGCGAAGCTCGGTCGGATGAGGGGTGATGGACGGAGCGCGGCATCGCAAGTTAAGTGCGTCAAATTGCCCGATTTTCCGGCGACTCATTTCGTCCAGCACCCCTCATCCGTCTCGGCGCTATCGCGCCGATCCACCTTCTCCCACAAGGGGAGAAGGGGAGCGCAGCCTTCCCCGCATTGACCTTGCCCCCACTTCCGCTACCCTCTGCCACCGAAGCGGCCGCTCAAGAGCCGCGCTGGAGGACTGGGAGAGAGCGGCATGATCCTGACCCTGGCGCTGCTGGCGGGTCTTGTTTTTGCCTGGCTGCTGATCGGCGTGATCGAGCGGTTCCGGCTCGACCTGCGCTTCACCCAGGCGCTGCTCTACGTGCCGTTCAAGCTCGCCTACCGCATCGCCGACAATCGCATGCGCATCGCCCGCAGCGCCAAGACGCCGGTCATCTATGTCGTCTCGCACCAGTCGCGCATCGAGCCGGCGCTTATGCTGTCGCTGCTTCCCGACGACACGCTGCACATCCTGGACGAGGCTTCCGCGCGCTCGCCGTGGCTGGAGCCGTGGCGAGAGCTTGCCCGCACCATCGCCTTCAACGCCGAACATATCTTCGTCAGCCGGCGACTGGTGCGCGTGCTCAAGGGCAAGGGACGGCTCGCCGTCTACCTGCCGGACAATGTCGAGCCCGACGTCAAATCGTTCCGGCTGTTTCGCGCCATTACCCGCATCGCCATGCAAGCGGATGCCACCATCGTGCCGATCTTCGTTGCCGGCACGCGCGACCTGCCGGTCTCGCTGACGCCGAAGGAGAAAGCGCCGCGCCACTGGTTCCCGCGGCTTTCGGTGAGCGTTCTGGAGCCGATGACCATTGCCGAGCTGGTGGCGCGCAACCCCGACATGGCCTCCAACACCAACGCGCTGTTCGACCGGTTCGCCGAGGCGCGGCTCTACGGCACCAATCTCGATCGCGGGCTCTTCCTCGCCATGCGCGACGCCGCCGACCGCATCGGCCCTTCCAGCCCGATCATCGAGGACGTGATTTCCGGTTCGCTCAGCTACCGCAAGCTGTTCATCGGCGCGCGCGTGCTCGGCCGCCATTTCGAGGCGGTGACGGCGCCGGGCGAAGCGGTCGGCGTGCTGTTGCCCAACGCCAATGGCGTGGTGCTTACCTTCGTCGGCCTGATCTCCGCGGGCCGCGTGGCGGCGATGATCAACTACACCGCCGGCCCGGCCAGCGTGACCGCGGCGGTCCGCACCGCTGTGATCCGCACCGTGATCTCGTCCCGCGCCTTCATAGAAAAGGCCGCCATCGACGATATCGTCGCTGCGGTCGAGGCGGGCGGCGCCAAGATGCTGTGGCTGGAGGATGTGCGCGCCGGCGTGACGACCCTGGACAAGGTCGCCGCCGCGCTTCTGTGGCGTTTGCCGCTGCAGCGGCAGCAAGCCTCGAAGCCCGCTGTCATCCTGTTCACCTCCGGCTCGGAAGGCACGCCCAAGGCGGTGGTGCTGTCGAACCGCAACCTGCTTGCCAATGTCATGCAGGCGGAGGCGCGCGTCTCCGTCTCGCCGGCCGACATCCTGCTCAATGTGCTGCCGGTGTTCCATTCCTTCGGATTGACCGGCGGCACCATCCTGCCGCTGGTGCTGGGGATAAAGCTGTTCCTCTATCCCTCGCCGCTGCACTACAAGATCATCCCGGAGATCGCCCGCAAAGTGAAGCCTACCGTGATGTTTGGCACCGACACTTTCCTCGCCAACTATGCCCGCACCGCCAAGGACGGCGACTTCTCCAGTCTGCGCTTCGTCGTGGCCGGCGCGGAAGCGGTGAAGCCGGAGACGCGGCGCACCTATCGCGATCGTTTCCAGGCCTCGATCGTCGAAGGTTTCGGGCTGACCGAGGCCGCGCCCGTGGTGGCGGTGAACACCGCCATCCATAACCGCGACGGCACGGTCGGGCGGCCGCTGCCGGCCATCCGCGTGAAGCTGGAGCCGGTCGAAGGCATCGCCGAGGGCGGCCGGCTGTGGCTCGACGGACCGAACATGATGATGGGATACATGACCGCCGACCGTCCAGGCGAATTGCAGCGGCTGGAAGGCTGGCACGACACAGGCGACATCGTCTCGATCGACCGCGAGGGCTTCATCACCATACGCGGGCGGGCCAAACGCTTCGCCAAAATTGCCGGCGAGATGGTGTCGCTGGGCGCCGTCGAGATGCTGGTGCAGTCGCTGTGGCCGGAAGAGCGCCACGCGGCGGTGGCGGTGCCCGACAAGAGGCGCGGCGAGCGCATCGTGCTGGTCACCACCGCCGACGACGCCAATGCCGAGGAACTGCGCCAGTTCGGCAAGAAGGCCGGCGCGGCCGAGCTGATGGTGCCCAACGACATCATCAAGGTCAATGAGATCCCGGTGCTGGGCTCGGGCAAGACGGATTACATCTCGGCGCGCAAGCTGGCGATCGACCGGCTGGGGCTGAGTGCGGCGGCCTAGGGCGCAGCGCTACCCGATATCCGACGGCGGCACCTTCTCGCCTTCGCGCATGGCCCGCTTCGAATAGGCGCGCACCGAGAATGGCAGGAAAAGCAGATAGCCGGCGACGGAAGCCGTCAGCGTGTACCAGGGATAGGCCATCAACAAAAGGATGTAGAGCAAGACGCCGAGGATCACCGGCAGCACCCGGTCGCCGGGTATCTTGACGCTCTTGCCCGAATAGACCGGCAGGCGGCTGACCAGCAGGAACGCCACCAATACGGTAAAGCCCGAGCCGACGAAGGCCGCCGGCCGGGTGGGCTCCAGCCCGAGCCGCAGAAAATAGAGATAGAGCGGCAGCATGACCAGTACAGCGCCCGCCGGGGCCGGCACGCCGACGAAATATTCGGTCTGCCAGGCCGGCTGGTCGGTATCGTCGGCCAACACGTTGAAGCGGGCAAGCCGCATGCCGCAGGCGATGGTGAAGAGAAGTGCCGCGATCCACCCCGGCGAGCCGGCGCGATCGAGCAGGAAGGCATAGAGCACCAGGGCCGGCGCCACGCCGAAATTGACGATGTCGGCCAGCGAATCCATCTGCGCGCCGAATTTCGAGGTCGCCTTCAGCATGCGCGCCAGCCGCCCGTCTATGCCGTCGAGGAAGGCGGCGAGCAGCACCATGACCACCGCGATCTCGAAGCGGTTCTCGAAGGCGAAGCGGATGCCGGAAAGGCCGGCGCAGATGGCAAGCACGGTGACCAGGTTGGGCAGCACCATGCGCATCGGGATCTCGCGGATGCGCGGACCGCCGCTGGCATGGGCCTCGAATTTTTTGAACGGCGCGCCCAACGCTCAGGAAATCCTGACCAGGGGCGTGACGGCGGCGCCGCCGAATTCGGCAAGAACGGTCTCGCCGCCGACCGCCGTCTGGCCGACCGCGACGCGCGGCACGGCGCCCGACGGCAGGAAGACGTCGACGCGCGAGCCGAAGCGGATCAGGCCGAAACGTTCGCCGATCGCGATCGAGCCGCCGGCTTCGGCCCAGCAGACGATGCGGCGCGCCACAAGGCCGGCGATCTGCACGGCGGCGATCGTGCCGTTCGGGCTGTCGATGACCACGCCGTTGCGCTCGTTCTCGGCGCTGGCCTTGTCGAGCTCGGCATTGAGGAATTTGCCGGGCTTGTGCTCGATGCGCGTGATCCGGCCGCGCACCGGAGCGCGGTTGATGTGGCAGGAAAACACGTTCATGAACACCGAGATCCGGGTCATCTCGCCCGAGCCCAGACCAAGCTCGCTCGGCGGCACGGCGGGGCCGACCGCCGAGATCACGCCATCGGCCGGGCTCACCACCAGCCGGTCGTCGACCGGCGTGACGCGTTCGGGGTCGCGGTAGAAATAGATGCACCACGCGGTGAGGATCAGCCCGATCCAGACCAGGACCGAGGAGAAATAGCCGAGAAACAGCGTCGCCGCGGCGAAGGCGGCGATGAAGGGGTAACCTTCGCGATGGATCGGAACGAACGTATTCTTGACCGAGTCGAGAAGCGTCATAGGGCTTGGGGCGGTCCCTGTTTCAGGTTGCGCCTCAATAGCGGAAAGCACCCCTCCCCGCAACGCAACAATGGGGGATAGGATGAGCCCCAGACGGCAGCGCCGGCGCGCAAGCCTAATTTTGCTCCTGTTGTCGGAACTCGGCTCCGTCGCGCGTCCTTGCGAGAGGATACCCAAGGAGCCCGCCAATGCCTTCGCAGAAACCGTCTGCAATGAGTGCCAATATCGTCACAACAGGCCTCGCCTTCGGCGAGTCGCCGCGCTGGCATGACGGCCGGCTCTGGCTGTGCAACTGGAGCACCGGCGAGATCGTCGCGGTGGACGAAAATGGCCGGAGCGAGATGATGCTTACCGTCCCGGCTGTCCTGCCCTATTCGATCGACTGGCTGCCGGATGGGAGGCTTCTGGTGGTCTCGGGCCGGGAAGGCCTGCTGCTCAGGCGGGAAGTAGGCGGGGCGCTCGTCATCCATGCCGATCTCAGACATCTGTCGAAGAACCCGTGGAACGAGATCGTCGTCGATGGGCGCGGCAACATCTATGTCAATGGCGGCGGGCCGGCACCGGCGCCGGGCGAGCATTTCGGCCCGGGCACGATCGTGCTGATCGCAGCGGACGGCGGCGTGCGGCAGGTCGCCGAGGACATCGCGTTCGCCAACGGCATGGCGGTGACACCGGACAACAAGACACTGATCGTCGCCGAATCCCACGCCAGACGGCTGACCGCCTTCGATATTGGCGAAGACGGCAGCCTTTCCAAGCGGCGCGTCTGGGCCCATCTCGGCAACGACTATCCCGACGGGATCTGCATCGATGCCGAAGGCTGCGTCTGGTACGCCGACGTGCCGAACCGGCACTGTGTCAGGGTGCGCGGGGGCGGCGAGAAAATCGACAGGGTCGAGGTCGATCGCGGCTGCTTTGCCTGCATGCTGGGCGGCGTCGACGGCAGGACATTGTTCATCGCCGCTGCCGAATGGCGCGGCTTCGAAAACATGGTGAGCGACGCCCGCACCGGCCAGGTGCTGAGCGCCGCTGTCTCCGTGCCTGGAGCCGGATGGCCGTCCTACACTTCCGGCACGCGCTGGTAGTTGGCGATGTCGGCCTTGACGCCGAGGCGCGCGATGGTTTCCTGCGCGCTGAAGGCGATGCGCTCATGCGCGGCCTTAGACGATCGGCACCACCTTGTCGACGGCGGCCTGGCTTTCCCACTCGACCACGGTGACGAAGTTGAACTCGCCGGGGCCGGAGAACTGTTCGAGCAGGAAGTCCTGCACGAAACCTTCCTGCCGGCGCAGCAACTCGTGCGTCATCCTGGCCTTGCTGAGGATTTCGTCGCGCGCGTGCGCCGGCACGACGAACTTGTCGACGCGGAACACGCTGCCGGTGCGGTGATTATTGGTCGTCATTTTTGATCCATCTCCGTTGTTAGGGTTGCCTGGCTGGTGGCTCGGAGATGGGTCTGCAAGCTCAAGATAGGTTGAGGTCAAGGGGGATTTTGTCCTTCCCTTCTCCCCTTGTGGGAGAAGGTGGATCGGCGCGAAGCGCCGAGACGGATGAGGGGTGTTCCAGGGAACGCCAGCGTCTCACTCCGCTGGAACACCCCTCATCCGGCCGCTTCGCGGCCACCTTCTCCCACAAACAAGGGGAGAAGGAGAAGCCTCAGCTCACCTCCGCCGTCCTCCTGCGCACGACCACCCCAAACTCGTCGCTCTCGCGCGCGATGCGCAGGCGCTCTTCGGCTTCGGTCGCTTCGCGCTGGCGGTCCCACATCGAGGCGTAGAGGCCGTGCTTGACAAGCAGCGCCGCGTGGGTGCCGCGCTCGGCGATCTGGCCATCCTTCAGCACGATGATCTCGTCGGCCGAGATCACCGTCGACAGCCGGTGGGCAATGACGATGGTGGTGCGGCCCTTGCTGACGAGGTCGAGCGCGGCCTGGATCTCCTGCTCGGTCTGGGTGTCCAATGCCGAGGTCGCCTCGTCCAGCATCAGGATCGGCGGCGCCTTGAGGATGGTGCGGGCGATCGCCACGCGCTGCTTCTCGCCGCCCGACAGTTTCAGCCCGCGCTCGCCGACCATCGACTTGTAGCCCTCGGGCAGCTTCTGGATGAACGGGCCGATCTGGGCGAGCTCGGCCGCCTTGCGCACCTCCTCCTCGCTGGCGCCGACGCGGCCGTAGCGGATGTTGTAGGCGATGGTGTCGTTGAAGAGCACGGTGTCCTGCGGCACCATGCCGAGCACCGCGCGCAGGCTCTCCTGCGTGACGTCGCGGATGTCCTGGCCGTCGATCAGCACCTGGCCGCCCTGCACATCGTAAAAGCGGAACAGAAGCCTGGAAATGGTCGACTTGCCGGCACCGGACGGGCCGACGATCGCCACCGTCTTGCCGGCCGGAACCTCGAAGGAGACGCCTTTCAGGATCTTGCGGTTCGGGTCGTAGGAGAAATGCACGTCGCGGAATTCCACCTTGCCGGGACCGACCTTCAAAGGCTTGGCATCCGGCTTGTCGACGATCTCCTGGGGCACGTCGAGCAGGTCGAACATGTGCTCGATATCCGTCAGCCCTTGCCGGATTTCGCGGTAGATGAAGCCGATGAAGTTGAGCGGCACCGAAAGCTGGATCAGCATGGCGTTGATGAAGACGAAGTCGCCGACGCTCTGCGTGCCGGCCTGCACTTCCAGCGCCGACATGCACATGACGATGACCGTGCCTAGGCCGAAGATGAGGCCCTGGCCGAAGTTCAGCCAGCCGAGCGAGGTCCAGGTCTTGGTCGCGGCGATCTCATAGCGCGCCATCGAACGGTCGAAGCGCTCGGCCTCCATGCGCTCGTTGGTGAAATATTTGACCGTCTCGAAATTCAAGAGCGAGTCGATCGCCTTGGTGTTGGCGTCGGTGTCGCTGTCGTTCATGTCGCGCCGGATCGAGATGCGCCAGTCGCTCGCCTTGACAGTGAACCAGACATAAAGCCAGACGGTGACGGCGACCACGGCGACGTATTTCCAGCCATAGGTGAAAGCAAATATGCCGGCGGTCAGCGCGAATTCCAGAATGGTCGGCGCCGTGTTCAGCATGATGAAGCGTACGATCGTCTCGATGCCTTTGGTGCCGCGCTCGATGATGCGCGACAGGCCGCCGGTGCGCCGCTCGAGGTGGAAGCGCAGCGACAGCTGATGCATGTGGACGAAGGTGCGGAAGGCGAGCTGGCGCACCGCATACTGGCCGACCCGGGCAAACAGCGCGTCGCGCAGCTGGTTGAAGCCGAGCTGGACCAGGCGCAGCACGTTATAAGCGATGACCAACATAACCGGCGCCAGCAGGAAGGCGGGCAGCGGCGGCGGTGTCTTCGAGCCATGGGCCAGCGCATCGGTCGCCCATTTGAAGAAATACGGCCCGGCGACCAAGGTGACCTTGGCGACGACCAGCAACAGCGTCGCCCAGGTGACGCGGGCTCTGAGATCGGCGCGCTCGGCCGGCCACATATAGGGCCAGAGATTGCGCAATGTGGTGAGGGTGCCGGCTTCGGCGGATACGGTCTTTTCGGCCACTAATCTTGCCTTTTAGGTGAGAGGCTGGGGCAGCAGGAGTTAACGAGTTCACTGAGCGAGGCTGAGACGCCCGCCAGCGCGACATGGTCGACGGCATAGCGCGAGCGCTGGCGATCGGCCTCGAAGCGGACGAGCCCCGCCTCGACCAGCACCTTCAGATGTTGCGAAACGGTCGACTGGGCGAGGTCGAGATGGTCGACCACCTCACGGCATGAGCAGCAGCGGCTGGCCGAAAGGCGTTTCAGGATCTCGATGCGTGCCGGATGCGAGAGCGCCGCCAGGCGGAGCGCCATGACGTGACTGTCGCTGCAGCGGATTTCGGGGGATTCGGCCATCGTCCATCGGCGATAGACGATGAAGAGGAATGGGGCAAGCTAGGCGGATGGGTAGATTTGAGGTGCTGGCGGGACAGCACCCCCCTCTGCCCTGCCGGGCATCTCCCCCGCGAGGGGGGAGATTAGACGTCACGTAGGCTTTCGCCAATTTTCAACGCCGCAGAACTGGCGAGGCGCGAGAACTGCCAATCTCCGCCCTTACGGGGGAGATTGGCGCTACTCCGTCTTCGCCGGCGCCGCTGTGATCTGCTCGCCCATGGCCTTCATGTCGGCGGCCTCGCCTTCCTTCGAAGTCGAGGGCACCTTGAACACCTGGCCCGGCCAGATGCGGTCGGGATCGCGGATCTGGTCCTTGTTGGCGAGATAGATCGTCGAAAACCGAGTGCCGTGGCCGTAGACGCGGCGCGAGATGCGCCAGAGCGTATCGTTGCGGCGGATGATGACGGCGCTGTCGGCATGTTCGAGCTTCGGCGCGACCGTCTCAGGCATGTCGGTCGAAAGCGTCTCCTCGGCGACTTTCGCGGGCGCCTCGGCTGCCGGGACCGACGTAGCAGGCTTGGCCGCTTCGGCCGTCGTGGCTGCTGGAGCCACGGCGGCGGCGGTCTTGGTCTCCGCCGGCTTGGCATCGCCGGTCTTTGTTTCATTGGGTGCGACGGCGGCGATCGACTCGCCGGGCTCGCGCTCGAACGGGACGGCAGCGCGGGCGACGACCTTGGCGCCATCGTTGTCCAGGCCATCGACATGGATGGTGTAGCTGCCGACGGGAATGTCGCGCGTCGCTTCGATCAGGAAATGCCCGTCGGCCGAAGTCTTGGCGTCGCCGAGCAGGATGGAGTCGGCATAGGCGCGCACCTTGCGGCCGGGATCGGCCGTGCCGGCGACGAAGATCTTGCTGCCATCGATTTCGACCGCTTCGACGGTGATCTTGGGCTCCGCAGCAGCGGCCGCAGCCGGCGCGGTCGCCTGGTCCGTGGCGGCCGGCGCGGTCGTAGCAAGCGCTGCCGCCTGATCGCCAGCTACCGGCGCGGCCGGCTTGCTTTCGGCCTCCGGCACGGTGATCAGTTGCGAGGCCTTGCCCGGCTCCTCGACCATGGCCAGCACCTGGCCCGTCGGGCTCTGCGGCACCGACACCACGGCGGTTTGAGCCGAGGCGACGGCAGTGCCGCCAACCGTCTGGCGCAGCGTGATCGTATAGTCGCCGGGCTTCAGCGGGTTATCGAGCACGATCGCGAAGGCGCCATCGGGGCCGGAATCGGTCGAGCCGAGCACGGAGCCGCCATTCAGGATCTCGACCTTGGCGTTGGGCGCGGCGCTGCCGGCGACGACGATCGAGCCATTGCCTTCGACGCGCACGACATCGAAGGTCGGCAGTGTCGGACCAGCCGCGGCAGCAGGCGCCTGGATGGGCGTTGTACTGGCCGGGGCCGTCGCGTTGTTGGCCGGCGCCATCTTATTGGCGGGCGCCATGGTGTTGGCCGGAGCCATTGTGTTTGAAGGAGCCTGGGGCACGCGCGCCTCCGTGCTCGTGCTCGAGGATTCAGCCGGTTTCGCATCGCTCTGCGGCAGCGCCGCAACCTGCGCCGGCTTCTGGCTGTTAATGTAAGGGTCCAGCGCGCCCGAGCCGTAGGCGACCGCCGCGACGGCGACAACGCCGCCCGCCGCGAACAAAAACGCCTTAGAAGGATTGATAGCCATAATTCCGTATTGCCCCCTTAGCCACCTAACGCCCGGTCTAGCGTGTTTTCTCCAAGCTCACAAGAAAAAGCCCGTCCACGGGCTTGACCGCGCCAACCGTCCCCATCACCAATCATCGCCATGAACACGATTCGATCCGTCTGCGTCTATTGCGGCTCGTCTCCGGGCCGCGACGAGGCCTATATCAAGGCCGGCCACATACTCGGCCGCTCGCTTGCCAAATCCGGGTTGCGCCTGATCTACGGCGGCGGCACGAAGGGCATCATGGGCGCCGTCGCCGAAGGCGCGCTCAAGGCCGGCGGCAAGGTCACCGGCATCATCCCGCGCTTCCTGATCAACAGGGAAGCGACCGAAACCGCGCTCGACAAGCTCGACGAATTGCTGATCACCGACAACATGCATGAGCGCAAGCACAGCATGTTCGAAAAATCCGACGCCTTTGTGGCGCTGCCTGGCGGCATCGGCACGGTGGAGGAAATCGTCGAGATCATGACCTGGGCGCAGCTCGGCCATCACCGCAAGCCGATCGTCTTCGCCAACATCAAAGGTTTCTGGGACCCGATGCTGACGCTGATCGAGCACATGTCGGAGGAAGGCTTCATCCATACCGCGCATAGGGTGAAGCCACTGGTGGTCAACGACCCGGAAGCGATCGTCGCCGCCATCATGGTGGCGGGTTCGTCTGTCGACGCGCCGACGGAAGGGGTGCAGTCGGTTATCGACAAAATGTAAGGGCGCATTTAGCGGCGCTCGACGCCCTTTGCAGCCAAGATGTCGTCAACGGCCATCGACGTCAGAAATCCCGATAGCTGCTTGGCGGCTTCTGCATGCGTTGGATCGGTGCTGAGGCCAATGGCGAATTCAACGTAACTTTGGAGTTCCGCCGGAAACAGGCCGAGAAGCGTGACCTCGGGAGCGGCGGCGAGAATCGAAGTCACGGGAATGACCCCAACTCAGCTTCCCCACGGCCTACGGCCGCTGCTGTCTGCCCTCCCGATATGGCAACCAGCTTGGGCTTCACCTCATCCGCTATTCCCAAGCGTTCCAGCAAATCGGAGAAGTAGCCACCGCTGGTCCCTTCGCTGGCGTAGGCGACTGATCTGGCGCTCTTCAACGCGTGTTCGAATGTTTCCACGGACCCAATCTCGGGCTGTCGACAGCCTGCCTTGGCCGCCACCCCCATTGCTACCCGACCGAACGCCGCCTGGCTTCCGGCCTTGACCTTTCCCGAGGCGACCAGACCCTGGATCAGGTTCGGATTGGTGATGACAAGGTCAAAAGGTTCCCCAGCCTCAATCTGCTTTTTTACTGTCGGATTGAGCTCCCACTTGGCCGCTACGGTGAATCCTGTGGCCTTTTCGAACTGGGATATGAGTGCAAGCACGGCGGGACGAACCGCAATAGCACCAAAAAGTCGGACAGCGTTATTCATGGCCTAACCCGAAATCGGCCGAAACGGCCTTCCTTATAATACCTAGCTAAGCTTGGACTCCATGCTCCGCGTCCGGTGGTGCCGGCCTTCTGATCAAACCGGCTCGAAGAATCGCGCCAAAGTCATGTCCGGAATGCACCTTTCCGCCCCATTGGAGCTTGCCTGGAATTCACGTCCCGTTGCCCTACAGTCCTACTGACCGCCTCAAATCCCCAACCACCGCCCGCCGGTCATTCCGCCGCCAGGCGAGATGGATCGACACGTTGCGCTTGAACCAGGCCAGGTCGCGGAAGATCACGCCGGGCGGTGCCGCGCTTCGCAGGCTTTCCTGTACCGTCGCCAGGCCCAGCCCGGCGCTGACCAGGCCAAGCGAAGTCAAGGGATCGGCCGTCTCGTAGGCGATGTCGGGCATGAAGCCGGATTCGACGCAGGCCGCCAGGAACTGCGCGCGGTTGGTGTCGCCGGGCTGGCGCATGACGGTGATCCAGACGCGGCCGTCGAGATGGCCGGGCGCGATATCGGCGACAGCGGCGAGCGGATCGCCTTCCGGCATTGCCAGCACCAACGGCTCGCGCCGCACTAATATGCTTTCGATATCGGGATCGCTCGCGGGCGCCGGCGAATAGACGAAGCCGAGATCGAGGGCGCGCTGGCGCAGATCCTCGAATTGCGCCGCGGTCCTTCGGCTGCGCAATTGCAGATGGAAATCCGGCCGCGCGCGTCGAAAATCCCTCAGCATGTCCGCGACCAATCCGGAATGCACCGCGCCCTCGACATAGCCGATGGCCAGGCTGCCGGCGGCTCCGGTGGCGAGGTTGCGGCCGAGCTCTTCCAGCCGCGCCGCATTGGCAAGCAACGCTCGGGCTTCGGCAAGGAAGGCCCTGCCCTCGGCATTGAGATGGACGCGCTGCTTCGCCCGTTCGAACAAGGTGACGCCGAGCTGCTCCTCGAGCTGGATGATCTGCCGGCTCAGGGGCGATTGCGAAATGTGCAATTGCTCGGCGGCGCGGCCAACATTGCCGGTCTCGGCAACGGCGACGAAATATCTGATCTGGCGTAGGTCGAGCATGCGTCCAAGTCCTCAAAGGTCCTAACTTTAGCCTAATCGGTCTTGGACAGTCTGACCAGCGGCGCGCGATATCTCCCGGCGTCAACCAGCCATGAAAGGAGACCGCGATGCAGTTCTTTGCCCTGCTCACCCGCAATACCCAGAAGTTCGGCGACGCCGACTTCGCGCCGCTGCTGCCGCCCGAATCCGAACAGCGCAAGACGCTCTACGCCCAAGGCGCGGTGCGCCAGATCTGGAACCGCGGCGACGTTCCCGGCACAGGCATAATGTTCGAAGCGGCCGACGAAAAGGAAGTGCGCGGCCATCTCGCCACGCTGCCGCTGATCGAAGCCGGCATGATGGACATCACGGCGATCGTGCCGCTTAACCCTTATCCCGGTTTCGGGCCGAAGCGCTGAGCGGGACTTCGGTGAGGCTGTTGTAGCGCGCAGCAGCCTCACAGCCTCGAGCGTCAATGCGGCCACCCTTGCCGAAGAAGAGGCCGTCGCTATTGTCGACGGCGATCCGAAACATGGGGCAGAACATTTATGAAACTTGGCTTTGTCGGGACGGGCGCGCTGAGCTCGGCCATCGTCACGGGATTGAAATCGCTGCCGGGCGAGACGACGCCGGTGGCTGTCTCGCCGCGCAACGAGGCGATCGCGGCGGAACTTGCCGCGCGCTATCCGGACGTGCGCGTCGCCGCCGACAACCAAGCCGTGCTCGACCAATGCGACACCGTGATGCTCGCGGTGCGGCCGCAGATCGCGCGCGAGGTGCTGAGGGAACTGCGGTTCCGGCCGGACCATCACGTCGTCAGCCTGATCGCCACGATATCGTGCGAGGAGATCGCCGGCCTCGTGGCGCCGGCGGCGCATGTCGGCAAGGCCCTGCCGATGCCGATGATCGCGCGCCTGCAGGGTGCGACGATCATCTGTCCGCCGGACCCGATCCTGGCGACGTTCTTCAGCAGGCTGGGCGGCGTGATCGAGGTCGAGGACCAGAGCGAGTTCGACGTGCTCAGCGTCGTCACCGCGACCTATGCCAGCTATTTCAAGTATCTCGACACGATCCACGCGTGGGTGCGCGGCCAGGGCGTGCCGGGCGACAAGGCGCGCGCGTACATCACCAGCATCTACAAGGCGCTGGCCAACGCGCCGGACACGGCCCCGAACGAAGACTTCATGCATCTTGCCCAAGATTATGCGACGCGCGGCGGCATCAACGAGCAGGTGCTGCGCGAGCTCGCCGAGCGGGGAACGTTCGAGACCTTCGCGGAGAGCCTGGAGCGCGTGCATAAGCGTATTTCAGGCAAGTAGCCCTGAGCGCCAATGCTGCCGGGCACTGGTTGGTGACGGCGCGCCTCCCTGACTGGCTTAGGTGACACCGGTCAACTCGACGGCGGTGCGTACGCGGGCGAGCACTTCGCTCAGCATATCGTGCATGGCCTTGCGCGCCCTGGCCGCGTCGCCGGCCTCGATCGCTCTCAGCACCTTGCCGTGCGCATCGAGGTCGCCGACCGGATGGCCGAACAGCGCGTTGGTGGTCGGCACGCTGTATTGCAGGGCGGTATGGATCAGCGCCGAGAGCGGCAGGAAGAAGCGGTTGCCAGTGGCCGCGAGCACCGCTTCGTGGAAGGCGGCGTCCGACAAGACCGGATCGCCCTGGCCCGAGGATGCCGCGCGCATCGCTTCGAAGGCCTCGCGGATGGCGGCGATCTCGTCCGCTTTGTTGCGGCTCGCGGCAAGGGCCGCGGCCTCGCATTCGAAGCCCAACCGCACTTCCAGAAGCTCGATGATGAAGTGGCGCGGGGTGGCGCTGGCGCGCAACCAGCCCAGCACCGAAGGGTCGAGGAAATTCCAGTCCTTCAGCGGGCGGATGCGCGAGCCGCGGCGCGGGCGGGTGAGCAGCAGGCCCTTGGCCGACAGGATCTTCACCGCTTCGCGGGCAGCACTTCGGCTGGCGCCGAAGCGGGCGCAAATCTCCTCCTCGCCGAGCAGTGTCGCGCCGGGCGGAAACAGCCCGCCGAGAATCTCGCGGCCGAGAATGTTGGTTATCTCATCGGTCACCGACGAGGTCTGATTGCCTGCCATTGTCCCGGCCCAATTCAGAGTCTTCACGACAGTGTTACACGCGCCGGCGATCGACGCACCGACTAATTATCGGCGCTGCGGATTTTATCCGATTTATCAGATGAATTGTTTTCAACAAGCGTCGCTTTCCTGCTAACTGGAGGATCGAGAATTTCAGGGCGAAGCAGCGGAGAGCCGGTTTGTCGCCAATATCCTCCATGCGCGCGGTGGTGCTGCGCCGGCCACTCGACCTCCATGTCGAGGAGCGAGCAGTCCCCTCGCCCGGTCCCGGCGAGGTGCTGGTGCGTGTTGCCCGCGGCGGCATCTGCGGCTCGGACCTGCACTATTTCCGCCATGGCGGCTTCGGCACCGTGAGCATGAAGGAGCCGATGATCCTCGGCCACGAGATCGCCGGTCGCGTCGAGGCGCTGGGCGCCGGCGTTTCGGGACCGGCGGTCGGCACGGCGATCGCCGTCAATCCGGCCAACCCGTGCGGCATCTGCGCCTTCTGCCGCACGGGTGAGCCGATTCACTGCCTCGACATGCGCTTTCTGGGATCTGCGATGCGCACGCCGCATGTGCAGGGCGGCTTTGCCGAGCATCTCGTCTGCCGCGCCGAAAACGCCGTGCCGCTGCCGAAGGGTTCCGACCCTACCGCCGGCGCCTTCGCCGAGCCTCTTGCCGTGACGCTGCATGCCGTCGCCCAGGCGCCGGTCTATGGCAGCCGCGTGCTGATCATGGGCGCCGGGCCGATCGGCACGCTCTTGGTGCTGGCCGCGCGCTTTGCCGGCGCGCGCGAAATCGTCGTAACCGACGTGCAGGACAAGCCGCTGCAATACGCCGCCAAGGCCGGTGCCGACCGCACCATCAATGTCGCGACCAATGCCGAGGCAATGGATGGCTATGCCGCCAACAACGGGTATTTCGAGGTCGTCTTCGAGGCCGCCGGCCAGGGCGCCACGGTGGCCAGCGCCTTGCCTATCATCAAGCCGCGCGGCACCTTGGTGACCGTCGGCCAGGGCGCGACGGCGGAGCTTTCCATTTCGATGATCGTCACCAAGGAAATCCAGGTGAAAGGCAGCTTCCGCTTCGACACGGAATTCGCCCTCGCGGTCGACCTGATCGGCTCCCGCCGCATCGACGTCGCGCCGTTGCTCAGCAATACTTTGCCGCTTGCCGAGGCCCGCAAAGCCTTCGAACTGGCCTGCGACAAATCCCAATCGATGAAGGTGCAACTTGCGTTCGACTGATTATCTCGGCCGTCTCTTCGGCCTCGAAGGCAGGCATGCTTTCGTCACCGGCGCCAGCCGCGGGTTGGGCTTCGCCTTCGCGGAGGCGCTGGCCGCCGCCGGCGCGCGCGTCACCATCGGCGGCCGCAAGGCCGACGAGCTCAAGGCCGCCGGCGATCGGTTGCGCGCCGACGGCTACACCGTGGCGGAAGCCGAGATCGACGTCACCGACACGCAGTCGGTCGGCGCGGCGATCGCAGCGAGCGAAGCCGGCACCGGCCCGATCGACATATTGGTCAACAATGCCGGCATCCAGCGCCGCGCGCCGCTCGAAACTTTTTCCGATGCCGACTGGGACGCGCTGATGGCGACCAATCTCGACGGCGTGTTCAAGGTGAGCCGCGCCGCGGTGAAGGGCATGATTTCGCGCTGCAGGGGCGTGATCATCAACGTCTCCTCGGTGCAGAGCGTGCTCGCCCGCCCCTCGATCGCGCCTTACGCGGCAAGCAAGGGCGCCATCACCATGCTGACCAAGTCGATGGCCGGCGAATGGGGCCAGCATGGCGTGCGCGTCAACGCCATCGCGCCCGGCTATTTCAAGACCGAGCTCAACACCGCCTTGGTCGCCGACGAGAAATTCTCGACATGGCTGACCGGCCGCACGCCGATGCGGCGCTGGGGCGCTGTGGAGGAACTGGCGGGCGCAGCGGTGTTCCTGGCCTCGGATGCGGCGAGCTTCGTGACGGGACAGACGCTGCTGGTGGATGGCGGGATCACAAGCGTGTTGTAAGGCCGCCCTCACCTCACGCGGACCCGCGCCTCAAACCGGCAAGCTCGTCTCCCCCACCGACGGATGCTGCTCGATGGGCGGATCGATCTTGGTGTCTCTTGCGAACCCAGCCAGCACCCTGTCGACAGACAGCCTGCCCGAACCGGCGAGCGCCAGGATGAACATGCCACCAGCGATTGCCAGGTCCTTCTCGAAATGCAGCAATTCGTTCTGGCTGGCGAAACTGGTGTGGAATAGGCCGGCCGTCATCATGCAGAACAGGCCGAGTCCGATCGCTCCCAGCCGCGCCAGGATGCCGAGCGCCACCGACAGGCCGGCACCAAGCTGCAGCGCGATGGTGGCCAAAAGCAGCGGCGTGCTGACGCCGACCGCGGCCATCGCCTTCTGAGCGCCCTCGAAATGCGTCGCCAACTGCAGACCCTCATGCACGAAGATCAGCGATAGAAGCAGGCGGCCGGCAAGCAGGACGACGTCCCTGGCGTGAAGTCTTTCGGCAAGTTCGATCGGTGTCATGGTCGGCTCCGGTCTTTGAAAACAGGCATCTGGTATGAGCGGGGCGCCACGCCGATGGACGTGCGCCTGCAAGTGCTCGAGGTTGAAAGGTCGGAGCCGGCGCGAGGGAGAGGAACGCCGGCTCCGGTTTTCGGGCACGCTACCGCCGTGGCGCCCAAAAGTCGGCACTCGGGGCAAGGTCAGTGCCAAGCCCCTCTCCGGCCGCTCCGCGGCCAGTTCTCCGCCACCTTGTGGGGACCAGGAAACAGGTCGAGCTACTTCGTCACCTTGGTGTCGATGGCCTGCTTGAGGTCGGAAAGCTCCTCGCAGCCCGCCGGGCAGAGTTTTTGCAGCGAGGCGAGCTGCTCGTTCGCCTTGGCCATGTCGCCGGTCTCGACATAGAGCTCGCCCAGATATTCATGCGCGGCCTTATGATCGGGCTGCAGCTCCAGCGCCTTGGTGTAGTAGGTCAGCGAGGTCTGGTAGTCGCCGGTCTTGCGCAGCGTGAAGCCGAGCAGATTGTAGACGTCGGCCTGCTGGTTGTCCTGCGCCAGGTCGCGCAGGTCGGCTAGCGCGCCCTTGTAATCCTTGGCCTCGATCTTGGCCTTCACCGCCGTCAGGTCCGGCGCGTCGGCGCCTTCGATGTCGTCCACGGCATAGGCCGGCACGGCGATGGCGATCGGGGCCGCGGTCAAGACCGCAATGGCGCCGAGCACCGCGAAAAGTGCGTGTTTCATGGGAGATGTCGCTTTCTCTTCAGGATCCGATTCAGATCAGATCTGCGTTGGGGTGAAGGCGTAGGCGTTGCCGTCCTTGACGAAGCTGCCTGTGCCAGGGAACGGGAAGTGCGAGCCGCAGATGCGGATATTGTCGGCAATCACCTGGTCGATGATCTTGTGGCGTGTGGCGATCGCCATCGGCCCGTCCTGGTCGTAGCTGCCCTGCCATTCGGGATGCGGGGCGAGCAGCGCCGGCACGTACATGGTGTCGGCCGAGACGAGGAATTGCTCTGAGCCGGCGTCGACATGGTAGACGGAATGGCCGGGCGTGTGGCCGGGCGCCGCCATGATGCGGATGCCGGGCACCACTTCCGTGCCGTCGTCGACCAGCTTCCAGTTCTTCCATTTCGGGAAGTTCTCGGCGATGCGCTTGCCCGCCGGCTTGCGGCCCTCGGGCAGCTTGGCGAGGCGGCTCGGATCCGTCCACCAATTGTACTCGGTCGCGTTAACGATCAGCTCGGCATTCGGGAACACCGGATTGTTGGTGCCCTTTTCCATCAGGCCCCAGACATGATCCGGATGGAAATGCGAGATCATGATGGTGTCGATCGCCTTGTAGTCGATGCCGGCCGCCTTCATGTTGGCCGGCAGATGCGTGGCGTTGGCCTGCCATTGGCCGACGCCGGAGCCGGCGTCCATCATGATGGTGCGGCCGTTCATCTGGAGCACCACGACGGTGAGCGGGATCGGCATGAACTCGGTGGTCAGCCCCGCCTTGGCAAGCGCTGCCTTGGTGTCGTCGACCGACACGCCCTTGATGAAGGCCGGGTCGTGGGGCTTGCGCCAAATGCCGTCATAGACGGCGGTGACCTCAAGCGAACCGACTTTGTATTTGTAGAAGCCGACCAGCGGCTCCACCGGGGTTTCGGCGTGAGCCGCGGGCGCGAATTCCAGCTTGCCGGCAATGCCGAAGGCGGCCGCGGCGGCGGCGGAACCGAGCACCATGCGGCGTGTCATGTTGAACATCAGAAATCTCCTCTTGTGGCTTGCGCGTTTGCTTCAAGTTTCAGGCGGCGTGAGAGAATGGCGGAGGGCCCAGTGCTGCCCTCCGCCGGCTGCGGAAACCGTAACCGGCCGATCCGACTGAAGACCGGCCGGCGCCGGGGAGATCGGGACGTCTGGTCGTTGACCCGAGGCGAGGCGTGCCTTCCTCACACCGGCATCAGAACCTTTGGTCCCGACTCCCGGGCGAGGACCTCGGTCCCGCCTGGGATCGGGACCTGTAGTCCCTACTCCTGGGCGAGGACCTTTCGGTCCCGCCTGCCTACCGACCCCAAATGCCCTGGCCGGGCTCTTCCGCAGCGATCCTGGCCGCCGGCTTCATGGCGAGGCGGTCCATGTCGGGCTTCGCGAGGGAAGCGGTGGTTGTGGTGTCGATGGCGACGGCCTGCTGGCCGCCATTTGTCCCGGAGAAGTGGTCGCTGCCGGCGAAGGCGCTGCCGGTGGCAACGAGCATGGCGACTGCGGCAAAAGCGGTTCTGTTCATATGCGTAGTCCTTCCGGTTGGTTGATGCGTGCCTTGGGAGGATGGCCCCGCTACAGCCAAGACCCGGAAGGCCCGGGCTTTATTCCCGGGACGCGGAAGAATTTTTTGGCAACGGAAGATCGCGATTTTTGTGGAATGAACGGCCCAGTTAGCCGGCGTTAATCATGGCTTGAGTTTGTTGGCTCAAGGCAAGCCTCCAGGCCGCGAATGGCGCACCTTGAGGCGGGCATGGAAGTTCTAATTTAAGCACTTTCCTTTAACTCCGATCGATGGCGCGTCGTCCTCCGATCGACGGAGCGTCGTCCAGGAAAGCTATTCGGGTTGAATTGACCGCGACAAATTTCAACATCGGCCGTATCAGGCAGGCCGTTTTTTCTTCCGCCAACGTGCCGGCGGCGATTGCTTTCGTCGTGCTCTTGATCTGCGCGATCTTCGTCGACCAGCAGAACAAAAGGGTTTCCGATCAACTCACGCGCGCCGACGTCCTCTACAAGGTCAACATCATCCGCGCCAAGCTGGAAGGAAACATCAACGGCAATCTCCAGCTGGTTCAGGGCCTCGTCGCGGCCATCGTCACCGAGCCCTATATGGGCCAGCAGAGATTTGCCTCCCTGGCTGCCAATCTCTTCAAGCAAAAATCGCAGTTGCGCAACATTGGCGGCGCGCCCGATCTCGTCATTTCGATGATGTATCCGATGGAGGGCAACGAGAAGGCGATCGGGCTCGACTACCGCAAGAACGAGGCGCAACGCTTGGCGGCACTTAGGGCGCGCGACCAGCGCATATCGGTGCTTGCCGGTCCCGTCGACCTCAGGCAGGGCGGGCGCGCCTTCATCGGCCGGATCCCTGTCTTCGTACCGACGGCGGGGGGCGGCGATCGCTTCTGGGGCCTTGTCTCGGCGGCTATCGACATCGATCGGCTCTACGCCGCAAGCGGACTCACCGACCCCGATCTCGACATAGACGTGGCGCTTACCGGAAAGGACGCGCTTGGCGGGGGCGGCCAGCGCTTCTTCGGTAGCGCCGACATCGTCGAGAACAATCCGGTGACGGCAGAAGTGCAGCTACCGTTCGGTTCCTGGCAGATTTCGGCAATTCCCAAGGGCGGTTGGCCGACCGTGCCGAAGAACGAGCGAGTCTTGCAGGCGCTCATGGCGCTCGCCGCTGTGCTGGTGGTGCTGCCCATCCTGGTGGCCGGACGGCTGTTCGGCGAAAGGCAGAAAAACTATGCCGAATTGAGGCGCCTGTCCGGGAGGCTGGAACTAGCTCTGGAGGCTTCAGGCATCGGCGTGTGGGAGCAAGACCTCGTCACCGACGAGCTGCTGTGGGACGATCGCGTCAATGAGATCTACAGCAAGCCCGCCGACGGGAAGCCGCGCGGCTATGACGACTGGGCACTGGCGATCCACCCCGAGGATATCGCGCGGGCACAGCGCGAGTTCGACCTTGCCGTGGCTGCAAAAGGTCCCTACTCCTCGCAGTATCGACTGCTTCGCCCAGACGGCACCGTCCGCCATGTGCGCGCGCGCGCAAGCTACTTCCAGGACAGCGACGGCACGCCGAAGATGGTCGGGGCCGAATGGGACGTGACCAGCGACGTTCTGCTCAACGAGAATCTGGTGCGTGAACGGCAATTGTCGGAATCGAAGAATGCCGAACTCAAGACCGCCAAGGCGCGCATCGAGCATGTGGCGCTGCACGATTCGCTAACAGGCCTACCCAATCGCCGTTACCTCGACGAGATGCTGGCCAGTTCGCCCGAGGATCGCACTGCGCTGCTGCATCTCGACCTCGACCGCTTCAAGCACATCAACGACACGCTCGGCCATGCGGCGGGCGACGCCATGCTCATGCACGCCTCGAAGGTCATCAAAGCCAACGTCCGGGCAGGCGACTTCGTGGCGCGCATCGGCGGGGACGAGTTTGTTGTGGTGTGCCAGGGGCGCGATGACAATGAACTCGCCGCGCTAGCGGACCGTATCATCGAAGAAATGCGTCAGCCCGTCGACTATAAAGGCCACCAATGCCGGTTCGGGGTCAGCATCGGGATTGCGGCGCTTAGCGGCGTCGATGCGAAGCAGTTGCTGGTCAACGCCGATCTCGCGCTCTATCGAGCCAAGAGCCGCGGTCGCAACCGTTATGAGTTCTTCAACGAAGAGCTGCAGAGCGAGATCGTCAGGACCAAGCAGACCGCTGACGAGATCCTCGGCGGGCTGGAGCGCAACGAATTCATCGCCTACTATCAACCACAGTTCGATGCCAAGACGCTCGAGATCGTCGGCGTCGAGGCGCTGTCGCGCTGGCGCCATCCACGGCGCGGCCTCCTCGCCCCCGACATCTTCCTCAAAGTGGCCGAGGAATTGAATGTGGTCTCGCTGATCGACCGCACGATCCTCGAACAAACGCTCGAGAATTTCCAGCGCTGGTCGCGCGACGGCCTCAACATCCCGCGCTTTTCCGTCAACGTCTCAGCACGAAGGCTGGAGGACAAAGACTTGATCAACGGCCTGCGCATGCTGGCGATCAAGGAGGGAACCATCTCGTTCGAGCTCGTGGAATCCATTTTCTTGGACGAAAATGACGAGCTTGTCGCCTGGAACATCGAGCACATCAAAGAGCTCGGGATCGACATCGAGATCGACGATTTCGGCACGGGCCATGCGTCCGTCGTCAGCTTGCTCAAGCTGCAACCGCGCCGTCTCAAGATCGACCGACAGCTCGTCACGCCGATAACGGGCTCGGCGGCGCAGCGGCGGCTGGTGTCGTCCATCATCGAGATCGGCAAATCGCTAGGCATCGGGGTCGTGGCGGAAGGCGTCGAGACGATGGAACATGCGCGAATCCTGAAAGAGCTTGGCTGCGACATCCTGCAGGGCTACGCATTCGGGCGCCCGATGGACGCAAAGTCCTTCAGGACCTTCGCGGCGTCACGCAAATGGCTGGCCACGGCATAGGCGGATGAAGCGAGCTTCCGTTTGACCGCACCGCTACCGGCTGCGCAACCCGTTCGGCAAACGAGCAAACGATAGGACAGCCCTGTCGAGAGCGAGAGCAGCTGCAGTCATAAGTCACCAAACTGTCACACCAGGCGGCAACCGCCATGGTAGGTTTGCCGAGGCCGCCTCCGCGGCCCCTGACCACATCAAGAGCCGGCGCAGCCGCCATGAACATCGCCCTCCCCCGCCGAAGGCACCGACCTCTCGCCCTATTTGCCGGACGAGCACGGGCTGTTCTTCATCTACCATTTCAAGGCCGATGGGAGCCGCACCAAGGATCCAGCGGAGGCGCATTGGAGCTGGCGCAGCTACCAGATCACCGACATGCGCGCCCGCCAGGAGATCGGCGCCGAGCAGGCCTTGCCGGCGGCGGTGCGCGATGCTTTCCTGTCGCCCAGCCATGGCTGCCAGATCGACTTCGAGGACGACTTCCTCTATGGCGACCTGCCCGACCTCAGGCACGATTTTGCCGAGGCGCGCGGGCTCACGCATTTCCGTTTCGGCTTCAACGAAAAGATGCTGGTCGGCGCCCGCAAGCAGCCGCTGGAATCGGTCGACAAGATCCGCAAGCTGGTGGAGAGCGGCACGCGAAAATTCCGCTCGCCGGCCGAGCTGATCGAGGCGGTGATGGGCCAGTCGCTCGACGGCATGGCGGCCGAGCTCGGCAAGATGGGCGACACGCTCGACGGAATCGAGGATCGCATCGTGTGCGATGCATGGCACAATGAGCGCCAGGCGCTGGTCGACGCGCGCCGGCAGCTGGTGCTGATCCACCGGCAGATGGCGACGCTCACCAGCCTCTTCCGCCATCTCGACCATTCGCATCGCAACGAACTGCCCGACCCCATCAACGACATGGCTTTCGCATCGGGCGCACACGCTGCATCACGACGGCGAACAACTGCAGGCGCGCACGCGCCTGTTGCAGGACGAGCTGATGGCCAAGCTGACCGAGCAGTCGAACCAGCTGCTCTATATCCTCTCCGTCATGACGGCGGTGCTGTTGCCGATGACCATCATCTCCGGGCTGTTCGGCATGAATGTCGGCGGATTGCCGCTGGTCGGCACGCCGCTGGGATTCTGGGCGGTGACGACGATCTCGGTCGTCATCGCCGGCATCATCTATATGGTCGTGCGACGGCTGGGGCGCGTGTAGCGCTTCAGGCGGTTGCCCGCAAATCCTCGACGATCGTGCCGGCGGCCTGGACTTCGGCTTCGTGGCCGGGTTCGCGCCACGTCTCGGCAAGTCCGGCCGCGTACCATTCGCGCATGGCCGGGAGGTCGAGCAGCCGCTGCGGATAGTTAGCCGCTTCGCCTTCGAAAATCAGGCCATAGGACTGCGCCCTGAATGCGATGGGGGCAAAGAAGGCATCGACGGCACCAAAACGGTCGCCGGCCAGGAACGGCCCGCCGAAACGCGCAAGGCCATCGTTCCACAAGTCTCCCAAGCGGAAGATGTCGTGCTTCAGCGCGCCGGACATCGGCAATGGCTGGACGCGGACGCCGCAGCTCATCGGGCAGTCATTGCGCATCGCGGTAAAGCTCGAATGCATCTCGGCGGCGGCCGAGCGCGCCCAGGCGCGCGCCTTCGCCTCCGCCGGCCAGACGCCCTGGTGGCGTTCGGCCAGGTATTCGACGATCGAGAGCGAATCCCAGACCGCCCAGCCGTCATCGACCAGGCAGGGTACCCGGCCATTAGGCGAGAATTGTCGGTAGAGTTCGAAACTCGGCCCGGTCGGGAACGGCGTCAGCCGCTCCTCGAACGGAATGTTGAGGACGCGCATCAGCAGCCATGGCCGCAGCGACCAGGACGAATAGTTCTTGTTGCCGATATGCAGAACGTACATCTGACGCCCCTTCCCCTGGTCACGCAATCTCAGACGGAGAACGTTGCGCTTGCCTATCTTGTTGCGGGCGCCGGCGGGCGGACCTCGCGGCCCCTGAACATCGACCATGAATACATCGCCAGCGCCGTCCAGATCAGTGCGAAGGCGATCGCCTGCGTGGTGCCGAACGGCTCATCGAAGATCAGCACGGCGATCAGGAACACCATGGTCGGCGCGATATATTGCATGATGCCGATGGTAGACAGGCGCAGCAGCCTGGCGCCGAAGGCAAACAGCAGCAACGGCACCGCGGTGACCGGACCGCAGCCGATCAGCAAGGCCGTGTCGGCACCGCTGCTGGAGATGAAATGATCCTGGCCGGTGGCGATCAGGTAGGCGATGTCGCCAAGCGCCGGCACCGAGAGCAAAAGCACCTCGAGCAGAAAACCCTGGCTCGGGCCGATCGGCAGCGTCTTGCGGAAGAAGCCATAGGCGGCAAAGGAAAAGGCGAGCGCCAGCGATACCCATGGCAATTTGCCGGCCTCGACTGTGAGCACCGTCACCGCGATCGTGGCGAGCGCTACTGCGGCGATCTGCAGCCTGTCGAGCCGCTCGCCGAGCAGCACGGCGCCGACGACGACGCTGACCAGCGGGTTGATATAGTAGCCAAGCGCGGTCTCGACGGTGCGGTCGACCGCGATCGCCCAGACATAGATACCCCAGTTGATCGAGATCAGCACCGCCGTCAGCGCCGCCATGGCAAGGCTCTTCGGCGAGCGGATCGCCGCCTTGAAATCGGCGGTGCGGCCGGCCCAGATGAGCACCGCCGCCGCGATCGGCACCGACCAGACGACGCGGTTGGCGATCACCTCGGCAAGCGGCAGATGCGCCACCGCCTTCATGTAGAAGGGTAAGAGCCCCCAAAGGAAATAGGCGCCAAGCGCCAGGAGGAACCCGCGGCGGGCCTTGGCATCCTGATCGAGATCGGCTGTAGCGGTGACCATGGCCTAACGCTATGGCCCAGCGGAGCGCCCAAGACCATCACAAAATCATGATGGATCAACGGAGTTTTGGTGATGGTTCAAGGAGGTCCCAGTTCTCGCCTCACTTTGGGGACGAGGAAGGGCGGCGGCCTACTCCGCCGCCACCAATCCCGCCATGTCGCGGTTCTTCATCAGCTTGTAGACGATCGAATCCATCAGCGCCTGGAAGGAGGCGTCGATGATGTTTTCCGACACGCCGACCGTCCACCAGCGGGCGCCGGTGGAATCATGCGATTCGACGAGGACGCGGGTGATGGCCTCGGTGCCACCGTTGAGGATGCGCACCTTGAAATCGGCGAGCTCGAGATCGGCGATCTCGTTCTGGTACTTGCCGAGATCCTTGCGCAGCGCGATGTCGAGCGCGTTGACCGGGCCGTGGCCTTCGGCGACCGACATCTTCTCCTCGCCGTCGACCTCCACCTTCACGATCGCCTCGGAGACGGTCTTCAGATTGCCGTTGGCGTCGAAGCGGCGCTCGACCATGCAGCGGAAGGACGTGACGTTGAAGAACTCCGGCAGGCCGTGCAGCATTTTTCGCGCGAGCAGCTCGAAAGAGGCGTCGGCGCCCTCATAGGCATAGCCTTCCGCCTCGCGCTCCTTGACCACGGCGATCAGCGCGTCGAGCCGATGATCGTCCTTCGGCACGTCGATGCCGCGCCGCTTCAGCTCGGCGAGGAAATTGGCCTTGCCGCCCTGGTCGGAGACCATGACGCGGCGGCGGTTGCCGACGGCTTCCGGCGGCACATGCTCATAGGTCGCCGGCTCCTTGGCCAGGGCCGAGGCGTGGATACCGGCCTTGGTGGCGAAGGCGGAGGAGCCGACATAGGGTGCCTGCGCTTCCGGCGCCCGGTTGAGCAATTCGTCGAAGGCGCGGGAGAGCCTGGATATCCCCGTCAGATCTTCGGCCGAAATGCCGGTTTCGAAGCGGTCGGCGAAGGCGGGCTTCAGCGAAAGCGTCGGGATGATCGTGATCAGATTGGCATTGCCGCAGCGCTCGCCGATGCCGTTCAGAGTGCCCTGGATCTGACGCACGCCGGCTTCGACGGCGGCGAGTGAATTCGCCACCGCCTGGCCGGTGTCGTCGTGGGCGTGGATGCCGAGATGATCGCCTAGGATGCCGCCGGCGATGACCTTCCCAACGATCTCCTGCACCTCCGAAGGCTGCGTGCCGCCATTGGTGTCGCACAGCACCACCCAGCGCGCGCCGGCATCATAAGCGGTTTTCGCACAGGCCAGCGCGTAGCCCGGATTGGCCTTGAAGCCGTCGAAGAAATGCTCGCAGTCGACCATGGCCTCCTTGCCGGCCGCGACTGCCGTCTCGACCGAGGTCTTGATCGAGTCCAGGTTCTCCTCATTCGTGCAGCCGAGCGCGACGCGCACATGATAGTCCCAGCTCTTGGCGACGAAGCAGATGGCATCCGACTTCGACTGCACCAGCGCCGCCAGCCCCGGGTCGTTGGAGGCCGAGACCCCCGCCCGCTTGGTCATGCCGAAGGCGACGAATTTCGCGCTCTCAGTCCGTTTCTTTTGGAAGAAGGTCGTGTCGGTCGGGTTGGCGCCCGGATAGCCGCCCTCGACATAGTCGATGCCGAAGTCGTCGAGCAGCTTGGCGATCGCGATCTTGTCCTCGACAGAAAAGTCGATGCCCGGCGTCTGCTGGCCGTCGCGAAGGGTCGTGTCGAAGAGGTAGAGGCGTTGCTTTGTCATGGCAGTAGCTCGAAATCCCGCGCTCCTTCACCGTGGAGCCGCGAACGTGCATCACTATTTCCCCGCGAACCGATCCGTCGCCCGGATCAGCCGGTCCAGAATCCCGGGCTCCGAATAGGCGTGGCCGGCGCCCTCGATGAGGTGGAAATCCGCCTTCGGCCAGGCCTTGTGCAGCGCCCAGGCATATTTCGCCGGGCACGGCATGTCATAGCGGCCGTGGACGATGGTGCCGGGAATGTCCTTCAGCTTCCAGGCGTCGCGCAAAAGCTGCCCTTCGTCCAGCCAGCCGGCATGGACGAAATAGTGGTTCTCTATGCGGGCGAAGGCGATCGCATAGTCGTCCTGGGCGAACTGGTCGCTGGTCTCGGGCTCGGGAAGCAGCGTGATCGTCTCGCCTTCCCAGATGCTCCAGGCGCGGGCGGCCTCAACTTGAGCCTTGCGGTCGGAGCCGACCAGCCGCTTGCGATAGGCGGCCATCATGTCGCCGCGCTCGGCCTCGGGGATCGGCGCCAGGAACCGCTCCCATTTGTCGGGAAACATCTCCGAGACGCCGAACTGATAGTACCATTCGAGCTCGGCGCGGGTCAGCGTGTAGATGCCGCGCACGACGAGCTCGCTGACGCGCTCCGGATGCGTCTCGGCATAAGCGAGCGCCAAGGTCGAGCCCCAGGAGCCGCCGAACACCAGCCATTTGTCGAAGCCCGCCATCTCGCGCAGACGCTCGATATCGGCGACGAGATGCCAGGTAGTGTTGGCCTCGAGCGAGGCGTTGGGCATCGACTTGCCGCAGCCGCGCTGGTCGAACAGGATGACGTCATAAAGTTTCGGGTCGAACAGGCGCCGGTGTTTCGGCGAGATGGTGCCGCCCGGACCGCCATGCAGGAACACGGCGGGCTTGCGGCCCTTGGTGCCACAGCGCTCCCAATAGACGGTGTGACCGTCGCCGACATCGAGCATGCCTGACTCGAACGGCTCGATCTCGGGATAGAGCGTACACAACGAACTGCCGTGGATCGTCATAGTTTCAAACCGTGCTGCGGCCAGTTGGCCGTCTCGTGGTCGGGATGCTGGAAGGAGATGATCTGCTCCTGCCGCCGATAGAAGTCGGGGTCGTCAAGGATCGGCGCCTCGAAGATCTTTTCCACCCAGGGCAGGCGAACGGCGTAATTCACCTGGATCTGCGGTGCGAGGTCGGAGCGGTCGTCGAAAGCGCCGATGGCGATCTCCAGCGAGCCGGGCTGGCGGTAGGTCAGCGGCGTGCCGCAGCGGGCGCAGAAGCCGCGGTCGATGTTGACCGAGGACTGGAAATAGCTCGGCTCCTCATGGGTCCACTCGACGCCGTCCTTCGGCACCGTCACCAGCGCGCCGAAGAAATTGCCGAACTGTTTCTGGCACATGCGGCAATGGCAGATGGACGGGCGCCCGAGCTTGCCGTGCACGCGGAAGCGCACGGCGCCGCACTGGCAGCCGCCGGTTCGAACTTGATCGGTCATGGTTTTTCCTCCGGCGGCCATTGCTCGGTGTCGTGATCGGGATGCTGATAGGAGACGAGCTCGGCGAGGTAAGGCGCGGACGTGATATCGCCCATCGTCTCCTCGGACGGCAGTTTCGCGATGCCGTCTACATAGGGAAGCTTTGCTTCGACGCCCCACTGGATGGTGGGCGCGATGCCGGTCGGGTCGTCGAAGGCGGCAATCGCTAGCGCGATGCCATCCGGCGCCTCGAAGGTCAGCGGCGTGCCGCATTCGGCGCAGAAGCCGCGCCGGACGGCATTGGACGAGCGGAAGCGTTTCGGCTCGCCGCGCGTCCAGTCGAGCGTAGCGCCGCGCACCGAGACCAGCGGCAGATAGAAATTGCCGCTCGCCTTCTGGCACATGCGGCAATGGCAGACCGAGGCGTCTCCCAGCGCGCCTTCGACGCGGAAGCGCACGGCGCCGCACTGGCAGCCACCTGTATAGACCGGCCGGTTGTCGAGGCTCATCGCTCACTCCTGGGTATCGGCTTACTCCGGGTCATGGGTTTACTCCGGGTCATGGCAAACCGCTTCGACATTGTTGCCGTCGGGATCGAAGACAAAGGCGCCGTAATAGTTGGGGTGATAATGTGGACGCAGGCCCGGCGCGCCATTGTCCCTGCCGCCGGCGACAAGTGCAGCCGCATGGAAGGCATCGACCTCGGCGCGGCTGCGGGCGGTAAAGGCGACATGCTGGGTGGATTTCGGCTTGTCCGTGCTGTCGCTCAGCCAGAACACCGGCCGGTCGCGACCATAGCCGCCAACCTTGGCGCCGCCGGTATATTGCTCAGGCACCATGTAAAGCAGCGAAGCCCCCAGCGGCGCCATCGCCTTGTCGTAGAAGGACTTGGACTTTCCGAAGTTGGAAACATTGATGCCAAGATGATCGATCACGGGACGAACTCCTCCGTTTGTGGCGCGGGCGCATCGGCAAGGCCGACCACGATGACGATGTGCTGGCAGACATTGTCGATATCGCGGATCACGTCGTCGTTCCAGAAGCGCAGAATGGTCCAGCCTCCGGCAGCTAGATAGGCAGTTCTTTCCTCGTCCCGCCGAGAGTGTTCCGCATCACCATGCTGGCTGCCATCAACCTCGATTATGAGGCGATATGCCGAACATGCGAAATCGACAATGTAGGGTCCGATGGGCACTTGCCGCCTGAAGCTCATTCCCAGCCGGTGAGCGCGCAACTCGTTCCAGAGTTTCAGCTCGGCATCGGTCATCGCGCGGCGCATCGACTTGGCGTTCTTGCGCTGACCAAGAGGAAAGCGGTCGTGGCCCATGTTCAGACCGCCTTGCGCTGGAGATTAGCGAAACCGGACGCGCCGGCTAATCTCCCCC
>NZ_JAIUHK010000045.1:0-42154 GCF_020165075.1 Mesorhizobium sp. CA4 | reverse complement strand
CCAAAAGCCAAAACGGAGCGAGACCTCGCGACCAAATCGCTCCGCGAGCCTGTCCTCGCTAACTGCGCAACAGGCCCTCTCTGGGAGGCGTCTCAGGGGATCAGGCGAAAGCCAATTTTCTCGACGGTCTTGGCACTGACCGGCCAAGTTCATGCGCAGCTTCTATCCAAGCCGCGATGGCATCCTGAACATTCGCGATGGACTCTTCGGGAGTTTCGCCATCGCTCACGCAGCCGGGAAGATCCGGGACATAAGCGGAGAACCCGCCACCGTCCTCAATCGAGAGTGGTGCGATGACGACAGGATATTCAAGCTTGTCCGTCATGCTTTTTTGCCTCGTCGATAAACGATACGAGCTTTCGGATATATACGGGCTTGATCGGGCGTATGAAAGACACCGTCAAAATGTCAGCCATTGTCGTGTGGTAGATTTTGTAATGCGAACCGCCCGATCTCGGCGGCACGCATTGAATGCCGGCCTTCGTCGCAAACTGCTTTAACATCTCGCATCGACCAGTCGCCGCGGGGATTGCGGCGCATTTGTTCGAGTCTCTTGCTCACGAAAGTCGTTCCGGGGGGCGTTCGACAACTCACCGCCGGTCCATGTCGCGCTTGAACTGGTCGAAGATCGTGCCGACGCTCTTCTCATATTCGTCGCGCTGCTGAGCGCCGGTCTCGAACATCTTGCCGAAGATGTCGTCGAACGGGTTTCGCGGCCGGCCGCTCGGGTTGGTCTGCGGCTGTTGCGGGGCGCTCTGTTGCGGCTGTGGTGCCGGCTGTCCGCCGGGCAGGCCGAAGCCGCCGCCGCCTTGGCGCAGCATCTCTTCGAACATCTTGCCGAGCGGGTTGTCGCCATAGGGGCTTTGCGTCTGTGGCGGTTGAGTCTGCTGCGGCTGCTGCGTCGTACCGCCGCCGAACATATCCTGCAGCACCTTGCCGAGGGGATTTTCGCCATAGGGGTTGGGCGATTGCTGCGGTTGGGACTGGGACCCACCGCCGCCGAACATATCCTGCAGCACTTTGCCGAGCGGGTTCTCGCCATAGGGATTGGGCGCCGGCTGCGGCGCCTGGCGTTGCTGCGGCGCCGGCGCGACGCCGCTTTGCCGCATCATCTGCTCGATGATCTCGCCGAGCGGATTGTTGCCGCCACCGAAACCGCCGGCGGCCTGCATCTGCCCCCCACTCAATTGAGTGTTGGTCTGCTTGAACAGCCCGCCCATCATCATCGAGGCCATGGCCGGCAGCATCTGTTGCAGCACCTGCTGGCTCAATCCCGTCGCCTGCGCGGCCTGGCTCGCCACGGCGCGCGACAAATCCTTCGAGCCGAACAGGTGGCCGAGAATGCCGTTGCCCTCATCGATGCCTTGCGGCGAAAAGGCCCTGGTAGCGTCCTCGAAATACTTGGCGTGCTGGCCGCTTGCCATCGCCGTCATGAAGGCGCCGAGACCGTAAGGGTCGGCCGTGTTGCGCTGCAACCCTTGCGAGAAGGCGGGCAGAAGTGCCTGCACCGCGGCCTGCGTCTGCTGCATCGAAAGCCCGTATTGCTGTGCCAGCGCCTGCATGCCGGCGCCGTTCTGGGCCTGGGTGAAAATATCGAACAGGGAAGGCATTTGGGTTCTCCTCCGAGAATATCCTCGTGAGGAGCCTAGTTCGTTTCCATCACCGATTGAAGCGGCTTTCGGTGGCCAACTCCTCGGCGCATGCCTGACAGTTAATACGCATACTCCATGAACACCGGCTCGATCGAGCCGCCCCAGCGCGTGTGGTAGGCCGACAGCATCTCCTCGGCGCTGGTGGTGCCGCGCGCCACGACCTCGTCCAGCGTGTTCAGGAACGACGTCTCGTCATAGCCGTCGCGGTTCTTCTTGCCGCGGTTCTTGAGGCCCGTGCGGGAGATGGCCAGCACGTCACGGGCGACGTCGCGCAAGGTGGCATTGCGGAACGGTGCGGAAATGCCGAGCTCCGGCACGGCGTTGCGCATTGCGAGCGCCTCTTCATAGGTCCAGCTCGAAGTCAGCGCCTCGGCGGCGTCCAGCGCCTGCTCGTCATAGAGCAGCCCGACCCAGAAGGCGGGCAGGGCGCAAATGCGCCGCCACGGCCCGCCGTCGGCGCCGCGCATTTCGAGGAAACGTTTCAGGCGCACGTCGGGGAACAAGGTCGAGAGATGGTTCGCCCAGTCGCCCATCGTCGGCAGGCCGTCGGGGATTTCATTGCGCGCAGCGCCCGCCATGAACTGGCGGAACGTGTAGCGCGTCATGTCGTGATAATGGCCGTCGCGGATGACGAAATACATCGGCACGTCGAGCGCCCATTTGACATAGTCGGCAAAGCCGAAATCGGGCGAGAAGCAGAATTCGAGCATGCCGGAGCGCTGGTTGTCGGTGTCGCGCCAGATATCGCCGCGCCAGCTCTGCAGCCCGTTCGGCCGGCTCTCGGTGAAGGGCGAGTTTGCAAACAGCGCCGTCGACAGCGGCTGCAGCTTCAGCGACACCTGCATCTTGCGGCGCATGTCGGTCTCGCTCTCGAAGTCGAGATTCACCTGGATCGTGCAGGTGCGGTACATCATGTCGAGGCCCTTGGCGCCGACCTTCGGCATGTAGCGCGTCATGATCTCGTAGCGCGACTTCGGCATTTTCGGTGTGTCGGCCAGCGACCATTTCGGGCTGCCGCCGAGGCCGAGGAAGCGGATGCCGAGCGGCTCGGCGATCTCGCGCACCTGCGCCAGATGCGCGTTGCCTTCGCGGCAGGTCTGGTGGATCGACTCCAGCGGCGCGCCGGAAAGTTCGAACTGGCCGCCGGGCTCCAGCGAAATCGCGCCCTGGCCGGTCGGCTCGACCAGGCCGATGATGCGGCCGGCATCCATGATCGGATCCCAGCCGAGCTTTTCCTGCATGCCTTCCAGGATGGCGCGGATGCCGCGCTCCCCGCCATAGGGCACCGGGGCGTTACCGTCGACATAGAAGGGGAACTTCTCGTGCTCGGTGCCGATGCGCCATTTTTCGCGCGGTTTGTTGCCGGCGGCCAGATAGCCGACCAGTTCGTCGACGCCTTCGATGGGCTGGGTATCTGTTGTGTCGCGCGCCATCTAGCCCCTCCGTGCGCATGATCTCCGAAAACCGATACCGATTTCCGCTGGACGTCCGGCGCAAGTCTTTAAGTGTTACAGCGCCCTTTGCTCCACGAAAAGGTGGCGAGGGTGCTGCAGAGGCCGGACGGCCGCCGGCGCTAGATGGACGAAATGTCAGTGGCCGATCAAGCAAAAAATCCTGAGCCAGGCCTCAACAGGATTTGATCACCAGTCGCCGATCGTCGCCTGGATCACCGCCAATGCCGCCACCGCTGCGGTGTCGGCGCGCAGGATGCGCGGCCCGAGCGGGATGGCGGTGACGAAAGGCAAGGCCCTCAGCATCTTGCGCTCGTCCTCGGAAAATCCGCCTTCCGGACCGACCAGAAGCGCAAGTTTCTTCTCACTGACCGCTTGCAGGGCCGGCAGCGGATTGTTCGTCGAGGCATCCTCGTCGCAGAAGATCAGCCGCCGCTCCTTGTCCCAATTGGCAAGCAACCGTTCCAGCTTCTCCGCTTCTCGCATTTCCGGCACCGCCAGGATGCCGCATTGCTCGGCCGCTTCAACCACATTGGCGCGCAGCCGATCGATGCCGGGCTTCGCCACCTGCGTGTGCTGGGTGATGACCGGCTGCAGGGTGCCGGCGCCCATCTCGACAGCCTTCTGCACGAGGTAGTCGAGCCGGCCCTGCTTCAGCGGTGCAAAGCAATAGACGAGATCGGGCAGCGGCGGCTGCGGCCGCTGCAGTTCGAGCACCCTCAGCCGGACCGCTTTTTTGGACCTCGCGGCGATCGACGCCGACCATTCGCCATCGCGGCCGTTGAAAAGCAGGACTTCGGCGCCTTCGCCGAGCCGCAGCACATGGGCGAGATAATGGCTTTGCTGTTGCCCGGCATCGAATTCGAGACCCGAGCCCAGATCGTCCGGCACGAACAGCCGCTGCATTTTGTAGTTGGCGCGCATGGCTCAAGCAGGTTCCGCAAAAGTGTCCCGCGGTTTTGCGATCAGAACCTGCGAAAAACAAGGGAATCTAAGCAGATATTCGTGGGACATCCCACGGATATCCGCTTGGCAATGAGCGAGGCCGGCTGCGGCGTCAAGCTTCGGCGGTTGGATGCCAGACCGGTGCAAAGCCTTGCCGCAGCACCGCGATGGTGGTCGCCGGCGTCAGCAGGCGCAACGGTCGGTCGTCCAGGCGATCGAAGGCAATTGGACTGGCGTAGCCCGCGAACGACCATTTGCGTGCGGTACCGGCACGCAGCACATAGGCAGCGTCGCCGTGCGCGATCATCGTTCCGTCCGGCAAGCCGCCGAGCTCCGGTGCGGCCACGGCAAGCGGGCATCCGCCTGAGGCCAGCCGCTCCTTGTGGAGCCTTTTATCGACCATCGGCGCGCGCGGCTCAGCAATGCCGAACGCCTCGCCGAAGCGCTTGACGAACTCGGTCGCTCGTTCGCGTTGGCAGAAGAAGCAGGGCCGGTGGCCGGCAGTCAATGCCGTCACCTCGTCGAGGAAGAACAATTCGGTCCAGCCGGCTTTTCCTCCCGGCCTGTTGCGGCCCATCGGCTCGCGTCGCACGCCCCGGAATTGGCAAACGCAGATGATCCAGGCCGGCAACGCCCAGCGCTTCCTCAGCAGCGTCTTGGTCTCGGGATCGTGGATGATACCGCGATTGCCGGTGAACAGGCCGCGTTCCGGCACGGCATGGATGGCGCCGAAGGGGTCGATCCGGTTCTGCAGTGGCATAGCTTTCTCTCCGGCACGTATCTTGGCTGAAATACGGGCCGCATGATATCGCTCGCCCCAGCGTTTTCATGTCAGCAGGATTCTAGATGCGCGTGCTGGTGGTCCAGAACTACGACAATACCGGCCTCGGTCAGGTCGGTGCCGCTCTGGCCGAAGCGGGCGCCGATCTCGACCTGCGGCGCCCCTACCAGGGCGATCCGTTGCCGGAGGATGCAGGCGGGCATGATGCGATGGTCTTGCTGGGCGGCGGGCAGAATGCGCTGGCCGACGAGGACTATCCCTATTTTCCGGCGCTTCTCGAGCTGACGCGCGATTTCGCGGACAAGGGCCGCTCGGTGCTCGGCATCTGTCTCGGAAGCCAGCTTCTTGCCCGCGCGTTCGGGGGCGACAACCACATCGGCGGCGCCACCGAGTTCGGCTGGCACAAAGTCTCGCTGACGCCGGCCGCCAAGTCGGACCCGGTGCTGGCGGCGCTGCCCGAGAAATTTCCGATCTTCGAATGGCATGACGACACCTTCGCGCTGCCGGAAAACGCCGTGCGGCTGGCCGGCAGCGAGGTGGCCGAAAACCAGGCCTTCCGCCTCGGCCGCGCTATCTATGGCTTCCAGTTCCACTTCGAGGCGGATACGCCGATGGTGCGCGACTGGAGCACGTCCTTCGCGGCCACGATCGCCGAGCGCCATCCCGACTGGAACGATCGCCTCGGCGACGAGCTGGCCCGCAATGGCGCCGACGCGGACGCTGCCGGGCTGGCGATTGCCCGCGCCTGGGTCGCTACGATCTGATCATCCAGGCCGTCCTCGCCGGGCGTGGCATAATTGGCACGCCCGGGGGCTTCCGCCTGGGGATAACATTCTTCTTTCTTGGTTTGTGTCCGGCCGCTCTTCTAAGAGGGCGCGCTTCGTATCGTCGGTGCAACCGCCATGAACCTTTTGTGTGATCCAGCCGACACACCGGCGATACAGAATCTGCTTAGAAGCGCGAAATCGTCGAAAGATTGAGACGCATTTTATCGTTTCAACGCATTGGTAACCGCCTCGTGCCCAGATGCAGAAAGCTTAACCAGAGATGACGTCCGTGAAAGCAGCTCTCCTGTCTTTTGTCATGCTGTCTGCCATCGTCGTGTGCGGCCTCGGCATTTATGCTGCCGATGCAGCCAACAATCACCAAGCCGTCGACGGCTACGGCGTCACCGCCGCGCTTCGCTAAAGCCTGATCCTTCCCGATCGACGGAAGCTGATCCCACGCCGGATCACGGCTAGAACGCCTTTCCTTCGGCTGTCAGGATACGCTTTTCCGCGCCGTTGACGACGAGCGCGCTCAGCGTTCCCGAATGCCAGGCGAGCGTGTCGACATTGACGCGGTTGGCCAACACTTCAGCCTCCGGCACCGGTGTGTGGCCGTGCACGATCACCTTCGGATAAAGGCCGGGGTGGTCATGGAAGGCGTCGCGGATCCAGATCAGGTCCTGCGGGCTCTGGCGGTCGAGCGGAATGCCGGGCCTGATGCCGGCATGGCAGAAGAAGAAGTCGCCGAAGGTCACCGAAAAGGACAGCGAGCGCAGGAAGTCGACATGGGCTTGCGGCACCGCTTCGACCAATGCCGCGTGTCCGCGCGCCAGCGCCTCGTCCGGCCTGCCGAACCAATTGCTGCCGGTCGAGAGCTTCACCCCGTATGACGCCGCGGTCTGGACCCCGCCATAGCGCATGAACAGCCCGTCCGGGTCCGGACGGTCGAGAAAATCGAGGAAGCCGATATCGTGATTGCCGGCAAGCATCAGGTTGCGCGGATCGCGCGCTCGCGCCTCGATCAGGAAGTCGATGACGCTTTTGGAGTCCGGTCCCCTGTCGGTATAGTCGCCGAGATGGATGATGCGCCAGTCGCTGGATGCTGCGTATTCCAGCTCGCTTTCGATACGGCGGTGCATGGCGGCGAGCAGGTCGTGGCGGCCATGCACGTCGCCAATCGCGTAGAGACGCATGCCGTCCGGCCCGCGCGCGTCGAGATAATGGATGCCGGTCTCAGTCAAGGCGAGCGTTTTCCCGTGTCGTTCATCACGGGAAACTAGGGCGGATCGGTGAACAAGGCCTAGCGCCGCAGCTGGTCCTTGCCCATATCGGTTACCAAACGCTTACCGCACAGCGCCAGCGTGATGTCCATTTCCTTGCGGATGATTTCGAGCGCCTTGGTGACGCCGTCCTTGCCCATCGCGCCGAGGCCGTAGAGGAACGGCCTGCCGATATAAGTGCCCTTGGCGCCGAGGCAGAGCGCCTTGAGCACGTCCTGACCGGAGCGGATGCCGCCGTCCATATGGACCTCGATCCGGTCGCCGACCGCATCGGCGATTTCTTCCAGCACCGAGATCGAGGAGGCGGCGCCGTCGAGCTGACGCCCGCCATGATTGGAGACCACGATCGCATCGGCACCGGTCTCGGCCGCCATCAGTGCGTCCTCCTTGTCGAGGATGCCCTTCAGGATCAGCTTGCCGCCCCAGCGCTCCTTGATCCAGGCGACGTCCTTCCACGACAGGTGCGGGTCGAACTGCTCATTCGTCCAGGACGACAGCGAAGAGACGTCGCCGACACCCTTGGCGTGGCCGACGATGTTGCGGAAGGTGCGGCGTGGGGTGCCGGCGATCCCCAGGCACCAGCGCGGCTTCAGCGCAAGGTCGATGATGTTGGCAAGCGTCATCTTCGGCGGCGCCGAAAGCCCGTTGCGGATATCCTTGTGGCGCTGTCCGAGGATCTGCAGATCGAGCGTCAGCACCAGTGCCGAGCACTTTGCCGCCTTGGCGCGGTCGATCAGGTTGAGCACGAAATCCTTGTCGCGCAGCACATAGAGCTGGAACCAGAACGGTTTCTTGGTCGCCGAGGCGACATCCTCGATCGAGCAGATGCTCATGGTCGACAGCGTGAACGGTACGCCGAACGCTTCCGCCGCCTGCGCCGCCAGCATCTCGCCGTCGGCATGCTGCATGCCGGTCAGTCCGGTCGGCGCAAGCGCCACCGGCATCGCCACCTTCTCGCCGATCATGGTCGATTCCAGCGAGCGGTTGCTCATGTCGACCAGTACTCGCTGGCGGAATTTTATCTTGCCGAAGTCCTCTTCGTTGGCCCGGTAGGTGCTCTCCGTCCAGGCGCCGGAATCGGCATAGTCGAAGAACATCTTCGGTACCCTGCGGCGTGCCAGGTCCTTGAGGTCGGCGATGGTGAGGATGTCGCTCATGGTGGTCCCCGCTAAATCTGTGCTTAGGAGCGTTTGCGTGTAGGTTCGGTTTCGCCGGCTTCCGAGCGCTGTCTCAGCCTCAGCCGCGACACCCGCTGCCAATCGCCGCTGCGCTCGGCTTCAGCCATCGAGCGCTCGACAAAGGTGATGTGGTCCATCGCCGCCTTGCGCGCCGCGACCGGATCGCCGGCCTTGATCGCGGTATGGATCGCCCGGTGCTGCTCGAGCAGCGCCTCGCGCGCGCCGGGCACGCCGAACACCAGAAGCCGGTTCTGGAACACGCCCTCCGACAGCAGCCGGTAGCAGGAGCGCAGCGTGTGCAGCAGGATGATGTTGTGCGCGCATTCGCACACCGCATGATGGAACTCGACGTCAATTTCGGCCTCGTCGTCGAAATCGCCGGTCCGGTGCGCCTCGTCCATGCGCGCCATGATGCGGTCGAGCAGGGCCAGATCCTCTGGCGTGGCGCGGCGCGCCGCATATTCGGCCGCCACCGCCTCGATCTCGCGCCGGTATTCCAGATAATCGGTCACCGCCTTGCGGTGAGTGGAGATGAGGTCCGTCACCGGCTTGGTGAAGAGCTGGCCGATGACGTCGGCGACATGCGTGCCGCCGCCGGCCTTGGTCGTCAGCAGTCCGCGGCCTTCCAGCGCCTTTAGCGCATCGCGCAGGATCGGCCGCGATACGTCGAACTGGCGCGCCAGCTCGCGCTCGCCGGGCAGCCGGTCGCCGGTGCGCAGCACGCCTTCGAGAATCAGGCTTTCGATCTGCTGCCCCACCTCGTCGGCGGTGCGCGAATGCTCGATCCTGGAGAAAATGTCGCTCAAAGGGGCGCCTGGAGAACGGGACGGAAGTAGCCCAGACTAAAGCGTCGGTGGCCAACTGGTCAAATTATTTATCCAATTTGTCTGGTCCGATCGGATCGCTTGCCGCGCCTCCCCATCCCGAAGCCCTGATATTTGCTGTTTACGCGTCCCGCCGATTACCGCAAGACGAGCGGATTGCACGATGGGTCGAAAATCAGGGGGACCAGCCGTGTCGGACGAGACGTCCAAGCTCGAATTCCAGCCGCGCGCGCAAGGCAGCGTGATGGGCTTCCCGGCGCATGAGGGGCGACCTGGCGCGCTGGGCGAGGTCCACGCCCGTCCGCACCCGCTGATCGAAAAACCGCGGGTGCTCATCCAGCTTTCTTTCATGACCGAGGGCGGCGCCGCGGTCGACCATGCTGTGCTCTCGGAACTGTCGCGGCGGCTGGGCATCGCCGCGCCCGAGCGCTATGCGCGCCATCATGCCATGAAATGGGGCAAGGGCACGCTGCGCTGGGAACGGCATACGGAATTCTCGACTTATCTCTGGGAGGGGCCGCTGGCCGAAAACGGCCGGGCCCAGGAGGATTCGCCCTTCGGCAATGGCTTCTCGCCGCCGGGCACCGTGATTTCCGGCATCCGCCTCGAGATCCGCAAATGGACACAGGCGAGTGAAAAGCTGATCGCCGGCTTTGACCCGACCAGCCTGTGCTATTCGCTGGTCGAGCGGGGCGCCGCCGCCATCATCACCGATTTCCGCCAGGACGGCGATGGCCTGACCCGCATGCTGGTGCTCGATCGCGGCCTGACGCCGGCCAGCACCGGCGCCTTGTCGCAGCGGCTGATCGACATCGAGACTTATCGGACGCTGGCCATGCTCGGCCTGCCGATGGCCTTGACGCTGTCCGGCCGCGCCCGTCGCATCGAGGACCGCCTCGCGCAGACGACGCTGGAAATGAAGGCGGTCGAGACCCGCGACAGCCAGACGCTGCTCGCCGATCTCACCGAACTTGCCGCCGAGCTCGAGGCCGACGCCGCGTCCAGCCTCTACCGCTTCGGCGCCAGCCGCGCCTATGACGGTATCGTCACCGCGAGGCTCCAAGCGCTGGATGAAGAGCCGGTGCAAGGCTATGACACCTGGGCGGGCTTCCTGCTGCGGCGCATGGCGCCCGCCATGCGCACCTGCCGCTCGGTCGAGGAGCGCCAGGCCAACCTGTCGCGGAAACTCACCCGCGCCACCACGCTTCTGCGCACCTGGGTCGATGTCGATGTCGAGAAGCAGAACCGCGACCTGCTCGCCTCGATGAACAACCGCGCCCGGCTGCAACTGCGCCTGCAGCAGACAGTCGAAGGCCTGTCGGTCGCCGCCGTGTCTTATTACGTCGTCGGCCTCATCGGCTATGTGGCCAAGGGCGCCTCGATCTTCGGTCACGCTTTCGCGCCCGAAGTTGTCACCGCGGCCTCCGTCCCGGCCGCTATCCTGCTGGTCTGGTGGGGCGTGCGCCGCGTGCGGAAAATGCATTCCGAGCCGGCGAAGCATCCAGGCGAGTAAGCACCTCTTTTACCTCCCCCTTGTGGGGAGGGTCGATCCGCATAGCGGATCGGGGCGGGGGTGCTCGTAAAGCGCCTCGTGGCCCCCACCCCGCTCACTTCGTTCGCGACCCTCCCCGCAAGGGGGAGGGTAGAGCGCCAGCGGCAGATTGCCGCTGCGGAAGCTTGTTGTCACGCTCGCCGCCGAATGCAACCAAAGCAGCGTTTGCAACAAAACGGTCAAGCTGGTAAAAGATTTTGACCAGTCAAGCGAGATGAGGCCACCCCGATGTCCGGCCTAGCCATGCCCAAGCCAGATGCCGGCACGCTGCGCCGGCGCACCGAGATCGTCACCGACATGCGCATCATCGTGCCGGGCGAGGGGGTCGTCGACGCGGCCAATGAAATGCGCGCCTTCGAAAGCGACGGCCTGACCGCCTACCGGCAGCTGCCGCTGATCGTGGTGCTGCCGGAAACGGTCGCGCAGGTCTCGCGCGTGCTGAAATACTGCAACGAACGCAACATCCGCGTCGTGCCGCGCGGCTCCGGCACTTCGCTGTCCGGCGGCGCACTGCCGCTCGAGGATGCGGTGCTGCTGGTTATGAGCCGCTTCAACCGCATTCTTCAGATCGATTATCCCAATCGCGTCGTTGTCGCCCAGCCGGGCGTCACCAACCTCGGCATCACCACCGCCGTCGAGCAGGAGGGCTTTTACTATGCCCCCGATCCATCCTCCCAGATCGCCTGCTCGATCGGCGGCAATGTCGCGGAAAATTCCGGCGGCGTGCACTGCCTGAAATACGGGCTCACCGCCAACAATGTGCTGGGCATCGAGATGGTGCTGATGAATGGCGAGGTGGTGCGCCTCGGCGGCAGCCATCTCGATCAGGAAGGCTACGATCTGCTCGGCGTGATGACCGGCTCGGAAGGCCTCCTCGGCGTCGTCACCGAGGTGACGGTGCGCATATTGAAGAAGCCGGAGACCGCGCGCGCTCTCTTGATCGGCTTTCCGACCAGCGAACAGGGCGGCCAATGCGTCGCCGACATCATAGGCGCCGGCATCATTCCCGGCGGCATGGAGATGATGGACCGTCCGGCGATCCACGCGGCCGAGGATTTCGTCCATGCCGGCTATCCGCTCGATGTCGAGGCGCTGTTGATCGTCGAGCTCGACGGACCGAGCGTCGAGGTCGATCACCTCATCGGCCTCGTCGAGGCGATCGCCTACAGGAACGGCTCGACCACCTGCCGCATCTCGCAATCGGAGCAGGAGCGCCTGAGCTTCTGGGCCGGCCGCAAAGCGGCCTTTCCGGCTGTCGGCCGCATCTCGCCGGACTATTACTGCATGGACGGCACCATCCCGCGCAAGGAGTTGCCGAGGGTGCTTGCCGGCATGCGCGACCTTTCCGAGAAATATGGTCTGGGCGTCGCCAATGTCTTCCACGCCGGCGACGGCAATCTGCACCCGCTGATCCTCTACGACGCCAATGTCCCGGGCGAGCTCGATAAGGCGGAAAGTTTTGGCGCCGACATCTTACGGCTTTGCGTCGAGGTCGGGGGCGTCCTGACCGGCGAACATGGCGTCGGCGTCGAGAAGCGCGACCTGATGCCAGAAATGTTCAACCAGATCGACCTCGACCAGCAGATGCGGGTGAAATGCGCGTTTGATCCCAACCACCTGCTCAACCCCGGCAAGGTGTTTCCGCAGCTTCGCCGCTGCGCGGAGCTGGGAAGAATGCATGTGCATCGCGGGCAGGTGGCCTTTCCGGACATTCCGAGGTTTTGATGGGGGCTCAGGATCAAAGTTCCTCGCCCCCGCAAAGCGGGGGAGAGGTGGCTCGGGCGAAGCCCGAGACGGAGAGGGGGGCGGCCTATCAGCCAAGCCGCCGCTCGCCCGAGAAAATTGCCCGCGCCCGCGCGCTTCGTAGCGGCGATAACCAGGCGGAAGCGATCCTTTGGAACGAACTGAAGGCAAGAAGGCTAGGCGGATACAAATTCGTTCGCCAGATGCCCATCGGTCCGTATTTCGCGGATTTTGCGTGCAGGAGCGAAAAGCTGATTGTGGAACTGGATGGCAGCCAGCACGCGGACAGCTCGTACGACAGGCGGCGGGATGAATTCATGCGAGGCGAGGGCTTCTCGGTTTTGCGGTTTTGGAGCTTCGATGTTTGAAGAACAAGAGGAGCGTTTGCGAGACGATCTTTGCGGCGTTGGAAGGACGGCTTGCCGAAGACGCAGTTGCTGCCGACCTCAGGTTTGTTTTCGCAGCCAGGAAGACGGGAGACAGCGCTCTATGATGGCCCCCTCTCCGTCTCGGGCTTCGCCCGAGCCACCTCTCCCCCGCTTTGCGGCGGCGAGGAACCCAAGCTTTCCAAGGTCGCAACGTCGGTGGTCGGCGTTTCCTCTCCCCCATGAAATGGGGGAGAGGTGTCCGCGTAGCGGACGGAGAGGGGGCAGCGCTGCCGTATGCGATTGCCCTGGCCTCGCGGGGGCGAGGAACGGCGCCCGCTCATGACCACCTTCGCCCCCTCCACTGCCACCGAAACCCTCTCCACCATCCAATGGGCAGCCGCCGAAGAATCGCCGCTCGAAATCCTGGGCCACGGCTCCAAGCGCGGCATCGGTCGACCATTGCAGACTGAGCATACGCTCGACTTGTCGCACCTCACCGGCGTAACCCTCTACGAGCCGGCCGAACTGGTGCTCTCGGCCCGCGCCGGCACGCCGCTCGCCGAGATCGAAAAATTGCTTGCCGAAAACGGCCAGCAATTCGCGTTTGAGCCGATGGACTACGGCCCGTTGCTCGGCGGCGAGCCGGGCCAAGGAGGCAAGAACGGCACGATCGGCGGCGTGCTGGCTTCGAACCTGTCCGGCCCACGCCGCCTCAAGGCAGGTGCGGCGCGCGACCACATCCTGGGTGTCGCCGCCGTCTCCGGCCGCGGCGAGGCGTTCAAGTCGGGCGGGCGCGTGGTCAAGAACGTCACCGGCTATGACCTCTCCAAGCTGATGGCCAACAGCTGGGGCACGCTCGCCGTCTTGACCGACGTCACCTTCAAGGTCCTGCCTGCCGCGGAAACCGAAGTGACCTTGGCTATTCGTGGCCTGCTCGACGATGCCGCCGTTGCCGCCATGGCGCTGGCGCTTGGCTCCAGCGCCGAAGTGTCGAGCGCCGCGCATCTGCCGGAGCGCATCGCCGCGAAGGTCGCCGGCGGCAAGTATGGCAGCGATGCCGCAACGCTGTTGCGCGTCGAGGGCTTTGGCCCTTCGGTCGTCTATCGCATCGAGGCGCTGAAGCAACTGCTCGGCAAGGCCGGGCCGCTCGAGGAGATCGCCGGCGAGGCCTCGAAAACCCTCTGGCGCGACATTCGCGATTGCCGGCCTTTCGCCGATGGCGGCACGCGACCGGTCTGGCGCGTCTCGATGGCGCCGTCTGAGGCGCATCACATGGTGATGGCGTTGCGCATGCAGGCCGCGGGCGATGCCTTCTATGACTGGCAGGGCGGCCTGGTGTGGCTGTCGATGCGCGAGAACGACCCGGAGGCCGGGCTGCTGCGTGAACTGATCCGCAAGCATGGCGGCGGCCATGCGACGCTGGTGCGCGCATCCGAACCGCATCGCGCGGCGCTGCCGGTGTTCGAACCGCAGCCGCCGCATCTGGCCGCGCTTTCGGCGCGGCTCAAGGCCGAGTTCGATCCAAAGCAGGTTCTCAACCCCGGCCGCATGGCCTAAAGCAATTCCAGGAAAAGTGTGAAACGGTCTTCCGTCCGGAATTGCGTTTAACAGAGACGGCGATATGCAGACCAATTTCTCCGCCGCGCAGCTTGCCGATCCGCATGTCGCGGATTCGGAAAAGATCCTGCGCAAATGTGTGCATTGCGGCTTCTGCACCGCCACCTGTCCGACCTATGTGACGCTGGGCAACGAACTGGATTCCCCGCGCGGCCGCATTTACCTCATCAAGGACATGCTGGAGAACGGCCGGCCGGCCGACAAGGAGATCGTCACCCATATCGACCGCTGCCTGTCCTGCCTTGCCTGCATGACGACATGCCCCTCGGGCGTGAACTACATGCATCTGGTCGATCACGCCCGCGCCCATATCCAGGAGACCTATAAGCGCCCGCTGCTTGACCGGATGACGCGCGCCATGCTGGCCTTCGTGCTGCCTTACCCGAACCGCTTCCGCGCCGCGCTGAAGCTCGCCGGGCTTGGCCGGCCGTTCATCGGCCTGTTCGAGAAATTGCCGGCGCTGAGACCGGTGGCGGCCATGCTGAAGCTCGCGCCCGCGTCGATCCCCCCGGCATCGCCGCTGGCCTCGCCCCGCACGCATGCCGGGAAAGGCGCGAGGCGTGGCCGCGTCGCGATCCTCACCGGCTGCGCGCAGTCCGTGCTCGATCCGGCGATCAACGAGGCGACTATCTCTTTGCTGACTAGGCTCGGCGTCGAGGTCGTTGTGCCGGAAGGCGAGGGCTGCTGCGGCGCGCTCGTCCATCATATGGGTCGTGAGGATCAGGCCCTTGCCTCGGCCAGGCGGAATGTCGACGCCTGGACGCGCGCCATCGACCGGGGTGGTCTCGACGCCATCATCATCACCGCCTCGGGCTGCGGCACCACGATCAAAGACTATGGTTTCATGCTGCGCCTCGATCCCGCCTATGCCGAAAAGGCGGCGCGCGTCTCGGCTCTGGCCAAGGACGTCACGGAATACCTCGCCGCTCTCGATTTGCCCGAGCCGGTGCGCAAACCGGGCACGGTCGTCGCCTACCACTCCGCCTGCTCGATGCAGCATGGCCAGAAGATCACGCGCCAGCCGAAGGAGTTGCTCGCCAAGGCAGGTTTCGTCGTGCGCGAGCCGCGCGAGGGTCATCTGTGCTGCGGCTCGGCCGGCACCTACAACATCCTGCAGCCCGAGATTTCGGCTAAATTGCGCGACCGTAAGGTGAAAAACATCGAGGCGACCGGCGCCGAAATCGTCGCCACCGGCAACATCGGCTGCATCACGCAGATCGCGTCCGCCGCCAAGCTGCCGGTCGTGCACACGATCAAGCTGCTCGACTGGGCCTATGGCGGCCCGAGGCCGGAAGGCGTTGTCGACAGCGGTTTGATCGCTGCCGAATAATTATTCCGCCGCGAGCTGGTCCGGCACGCCGTAGGTCGCGCGGTAAAGCGCGCGCTGGCGGTTGAGCGCCACCATGGTGTTGCGCAACAGGATCGCGACCGTGAGCGGGCCGACGCCGCCCGGCACCGGCGTGATCCAGGACGCCACTTCCTTGACGCTGTCGGTGTCGACGTCGCCGACGATGCGGGTTTCGCCGTCGGGCCCGATCTCTGAATTGATGCCGATGTCGATGACGGCGGCACCCGGTTTCACCATGTCGGCCTTGATCAGCCGCGGCTTGCCGACGGCGACGAACAGCGCATCGGCGCGCCGCGCATGCGCCGCCAGCGAGCGCGTCATGTGATGGCACACCGTCACCGTTGCGCCCTCGCTCATCAACAGGAAGGCGATCGGCTTGCCGACGATCTCCGAATGGCCGACGACGACAACTTCCAGCCCCTTGAGCTCGAGGCCGGTCTCCTTCAGCAATTCGACTGAGGCCGCCGCCGTGCAGGGCGCCAAATCGAGCTGGTTGTAGACGATGTTGCCGATCGAGGCCGGATGCATGCCCTCGACATCCTTCAGCGGATGCACCGCCGCCTGCAGCGTCTTGATCGGGATATGCGCCGGCACCGGCCGTTGGATGATGATGCCGGTGACGCGCGGGTCGGCATTGAGGCCGTGGATCGCCGCTTCCAGCTCGCCGGCGGTGATGTCGGCGCCAAAACGCCGTTCCTCGAAGCTGATGCCGGCAAGGGCTGCCTTGGCGCGCTGGTTGCGCACATAGACATCGACCGCGGCTGTGTCGCCGACGGTGATCGAGACCAGCTTCGGCGGAAAACCTTCGGCCGTGGCGATCGCCGCGTCTTCGCGCACCGAAGCGATGATGCGCTGGGCGACCGGGCCGCCTTTCAGGTAGCGGCTGTCGTCGGTTCGGGTCATGGCTGGCACCTTTGTCTTCTGGCGCAATTCGGACGACAAGCGCAACAGCGGCTTTCTGTCTGGAATTGCGCAACAACTGAGATTTGTGCGCTGCAATAGCAGAACAGCGCCGGGAAATCAGCCCCGAAAGCGAAACCGCCTGCTTTGCGGGCGACTGCAGCGTCATGCATCGAAAAAACGCAAAAACGAAAAAGGCAGCGCGGTTTCCCTGCGCTGCCTTTTCGCGACTGGCCGTATCCCCACACGGCCCGTCCCCCGTAAACCCCTTCACTGGTTAAAGCACATCCCGCAGGATAGCACTATGACTTGGCTGCAACAGCATCGGACAAAAAGTGCTGCGCCGTCTAACCAGCTGATTCGCTGGGATTATATCACCTCGACCATCGTTCCGACATTCACGCGCTCGTAAAGGTCGACGACATCTTCGTTGCGCATGCGGATGCAGCCGGAAGACACCGCGCCGCCGATCGTCCAGGGCTGGTTGGTGCCGTGGATGCGGTATTCGGTGGTGCCGAGATAGAGCGCGCGCGCGCCGAGCGGGTTCTCGATACCGCCGGCAAGATAGGTTGGCAGGTAGCGGCCCTTGGCAGCTTCGCGCTTGATCATCTCCGCGGGCGGCCGCCAGTCCGGCCAGACCTTCTTGTCGGTGATCTTGTGCGTGCCTGACCATTCGAAGCCGGGTTTTCCGGTGCCGACGCCGTAGCGCCGCGCCTTACCGTTCTTCTCGACCAGATAGAGGAAATTCTGGTGCGTATCGATGACGATGGTGCCCGGCTTCGCAGGGCCGTCATAGGCGACTTCCTGCGGCAGGTAGACCGGATTGATCTGCGGCCGCATCACCATGCGCTTGGCCGGCTGCTGCACGGCCGCCGTCTTCTGCCGGTCGGGCTGCGCCTGGAACAGGCGCTGCAGCGGCTGCTGTGCCGCCTGCCGGGCCGGCCGCACGATGCCCGGCGCGTGGCCAAGCTGCAGCACCCAGGGTGCCGAAAGGTCGGGGCTCACCATGACCGGCGGCACGTCGGCATAGCGGTCATTGGCAAGGGAAGTCGTGGCGCCAGCGGCAAGAATGGCCACCGCGCCGAGCAGGGAACAAAACGCTGTCTTCATCGGAACGCACCTTGATCGAACTCATTCGGGGCGGCGAGCGCGCCCGCGATTTCGCGATCCTTGGCGCGGAGCGGCAAGCAAAACATGAATCGGAATGCGTAAAATGCCGCTTTGTCAGTAAACCTTTTGGTGTGGTTACCGGCCGGTTCAGGAATCTGGTAAAGCCACGGTAAAACGGCGCTGAAGCGCATTAACGAATGGATCTGCTAGCGATGGCGACTGAAAATGCCGGTATTCTCGACGGCCCCGACGGCAAGGCACGCTGCTTCTGGCACGGCAACCTGCCGGACTATCTTCATTACCACGATCATGAATGGGGCCGGCCGGTAACGGACGATCGCCGGCTGTTCGAGAAGATCTGCCTCGAAGGCTTCCAGTCGGGCCTATCGTGGCTGACCATACTGCGCAAGCGCGAGAATTTCCGCGAGGCCTTCGCCGGTTTCGACTTCGACAAGGTGGCGGCATTCACCGATAAGGATGTCGAGCGCCTGCTCGGCAATGCCGGCATCATCCGCCATCGCGGCAAGATCGTTTCGACCATCAACAACGCCAAACGCGCCCGCGAGATGGTGGACGAGTTCGGCTCGCTTGCCGCCTGGTTCTGGAAGTTCGAGCCGGGTCCGGGCGAGCGGCCCGAAATCGTCGACCTGGCGCATCTGCGCTCCAATCCGACGACGGCGGTGTCGGTCAGGATATCGAAGGAATTGAAGAAGCGCGGCTGGAGCTTTGTCGGCCCAACGACAGTCTACGCCTTCATGCAGGCGATGGGCCTGGTCAACGACCATCTCGAAGGCTGCTACTGCCGCGCCGAGGTGGAGAAAGAGCGCATGAAGCTGAAGCGACCGAAGTAGCGGCGCCGGCAAGCGCGCACGCAAATTGCAACTGCATGATGATCCCCTGATCGTCGAGTGAAAGTCAGATGCTGCCGGCGCCGGCCAGGAACAGCTCGGCAATGATCGCAGCCACGGCCGCGAAGGCCTGGTAGATGACCAGCAGGCCGGTTATCAGCGCGTCGCGCACGGTCGGCTCACGTCTCTGCGTCGGAACTTCGAACGGGCCAGCCGGCTGCTGCGCTGGCCTGAGGGCGACATTGCCGGCAGGCCGCAGCTTGGGCGATGTGCCGCTCTCGATCATGTCGTTAGCCGTTGTCATGGCCCCGAACCCCTTGTTTCGGCGCGCTTTATGGTCGCCGATTGTGTCGGCAGCATGCCGCGCCGATGGCGGAATTGTTTCGTTTTTGGCGCGGGTTTGTTTCGGATACCGACGCGAGTTCCGAAGTATTGGGACACGAGGCTGAGGTTAATCGCCGCTCGTTCGCGCTGCCCCTCATCACCCTGCCGGGCACTCTCCCCGTATAGTGACGGGGCGAAGGACGCTGCCGTCGCCGATTTCGCCAATCGCTGACGTTGAATCCAGGCGCCGGCGCCGCGGCCTCTTCCTTCTTCCCGTCACTATACGGGAGAAGGTGCCGGCAGGCGGATGAGGGCAGCGCGGCGCCAGCAAACTATCGAACTGTTCCTGCAGTTCTGCAAACGCTTGCCGCACCACTTGGCATGGGTTAGGACACGCCCGCTCCAGATAAGCCAGTGTTTACTTAACGAAAAGACCGATCCCATGGCCGACAAATCGGAAAAGACGAAAGCGCGGTTGCCGCGCGGTTTTGCAGACCGCAGCGCCGAAGACATTCGCGCCGTCGAGAAGATGATGGCGACCATCCGCTCGGTCTATGAGCTCTATGGTTTCGAGCCGGTCGACCAGCCGATGATCGAATACACCGATGCTTTGGGAAAATTCCTGCCCGATCAGGACCGGCCGAATGAAGGTGTCTTTTCTTTCCAGGATGACGACGACCAGTGGCTGTCGCTGCGTTACGACCTGACCGCCCCGACGGCCCGCTTCGTCGCCGAGAATTTTGACAAGCTGCCAAAACCCTATCGCAGCTATCGCTCCGGCTGGGTGTTCCGCAACGAAAAACCCGGTCCCGGCCGCTTCCGCCAGTTCATGCAGTTCGACGCCGACACGATCGGCACGCCCGGCGTCGCCGCCGACGCCGAGATGGCGATGATGATGGCCGATGTCATGGAAGCACTCGGCATCAAGCGCGGCGACTACGTCATCCGTGTCAACAACCGCAAAGTGCTGGATGGGGTGCTGGAAGCGATCGGGCTTGGCGGCGACCAGAATGCCGGCCGCCGGCTGACCGTGCTGCGCGCCATCGACAAGCTCGACAAGCTCGGGCCGGAAGGCGTCAGGCTTCTGCTTGGTCCCGGCCGTTGGGATGGCGGCAAGGAAGGCGAGGGCGACTTCGCCAACGGCGCCGGATTGAACGACACGCAAAGTGAGGCGGTTCTTCTGGCAACGGCAAGGAACGGGCAGGCCGCCCAGGATGCAAGCGTCAATGCCAACGCTGTCTATCAGGAAGGCGTTGGCGAACTGGCAACGATCGAGGCGCTGGTTAGAGCCGCTGGCTATGGCGAAGACCGCATCGTGATGGATCGCTCCGTCGTGCGCGGGCTCGAATACTACACCGGCCCGGTCTTCGAGGCCGAGCTTCTTGCTGAAATCCCCAACGACGAAGGCCAGATCGTGCGCTTCGGCTCGGTCGGCGGCGGCGGGCGCTATGATGGGCTGATCTCGCGCTTCCGCGGCGAGCCGGTGCCGGCGACCGGCTTCTCCATCGGCGTCTCGCGGCTGATGACGGCGCTGAAGAACCTCGGCAAGCTCGACTCCTCCGATGTCATCGCGCCCGTCGTGGTGCTGGTCATGGACAAGGATACGGAAAGCCTCGGCCGCTACCAGAAGATGGTCGCGGACCTGCGCGGCGCCGGCATCCGCTCCGAAATGTATCTCGGCGGCGCCGGCATGAAGGCGCAGCTGAAATATGCCGACCGCCGCGGCAGCCCGGTCGCCATCATCCAGGGCGGCGACGAGCGCGCCAGGGGCGAGGTGCAGATCAAAGATCTGATCGAGGGCGCCCGCCTGTCTGCCGAGATCACCGACAATGCCGAATGGCGCGCCGCGCGGCCTGCCCAGGTGACGGTGGCGGAGAGTGAGTTGGTTGGCGAGGTGAAGAAGATACTCGCCGCGCAGGCCGAGGAGCGGGCACGTGGCCGATAGGGCGCCGACCTCCCCTTCTCCCCTTGTGGGAGAAGGTGGCCGAGCGAAGCTCGGTCGGATGAGGGGTGTTCCAGGGAACGCCGGCGTCTCATTCCTTCCAACACCCCTCATCCGTCTCGGCGCTGCGCGCCGATCCACCTTCTCCCACCAGGGGAGAAGGGGAAGGGGCGCCGCATGACCAGCCGTCCCGCCATCGCTGCCGACATCGTCAAACTCTTCGCCGCCCGCGACACCCACGCGGTGGAAGTCGCCGTGCTGCAGCCGGCCGACCCGTTCCTCGACATGGCCGGCGAAGACCTGCGCCGGCGCATCTTCCTGACGGAAAGCGAGACCGGCAAGACGCTGTGCCTGCGGCCCGAATTCACCATTCCTGTCTGTCTCGATCACATCGCCAGCCAGGCCGGCACCCCCCGCCGCTATTCCTATCTGGGCGAGGTGTTCCGCCAGCGCCGCGACGGCGGCAACGAGTTCTTTCAGGCCGGCATCGAGGATCTCGGCGACCGCGACACGGCCGCCGCCGATGCCCGTTCGCTGGCCGACGCGCATGCACTGCTGTCGCTGGTGCTGCCCGGCCGGGAGCTCGCCATCACCCTCGGCGACCAGACGCTGTTCGAAGCGGTGCTGGCGGCGCTCGGCCTGCCGCGCGGTTGGCGAATGCGCCTTGCGCGTGCCTTCGGCTCGGCGCCGATGCTGGAGGCAGCCCTTGCCGATCTCGCCAATCCGCCGCGCAACAGCCAGCTCTCTGGTCCGGTAGCCCTGCTGGCGCTCGACGGCGATGCGGAAGACCTTGCCGCGCATATTGCCGAAGGCATGGAGGAAGCCGGATTGTCGGCGTCGTCCGGCCGTGCCCCGGCCGATATCGCGCGCCGGCTGATCGAGAAAGCGCAACTGCGCAGCGTGCGGCTGTCCGATGACGCCTTCTCGGCACTGAAAGGTTTTCTCGAGATCGATGTCTCGCTCGACAGCGCGACCGCGGCGCTGGAAAAATTCGCCGCCGATGCCGGCCTGTCGCTGGGATCGGCGCTGGAGAACTTCGCCGCCCGCGCCAAGGCGATCGAGGCGCATGGGCTGTCGGCGGCAGAAATCCGCTATGACGCCGCCTTCGGCCGTCCGCTCGATTACTACACGGGCCTTGTCTTCGAGATCGCGGCGGCGGATGGCGATCGCCCGCTGGTCGGGGGCGGTCGCTACGACCGGCTGCTGACGCTGCTGGGAGCAAAAAAGCCGATCCCAGGCGTCGGCTTCTCGGTTTGGCTCGATCGCATCGAAGCCTTGCGGGAGAACGCCAAATGATCACGCTGGCGATCCCGTCGAAAGGCCGTCTCAAGGAGCAGTCGCTCGAAGTGCTGGCCAGGGCCGGCCTGGCTGTCGCCTTGCCAGAGGACGACCGTAAATACCGCGCCCGCATCGACGGTCTCGACAATGTCGAGGTGGCCTTCCTGTCCGCGTCCGAGATCGCCGGCGAGATCGGCCAGGGCGCAGTCGATCTCGGCATCACCGGCGAGGACCTTTTGCGCGAGAACCTCGCCGACTGGGAGGCGCGCGCCGAGATCGTTGCGCGCCTCGGCTTCGGCCATGCCGATGTCGTGGTCGCGGTGCCGGACATCTGGCTGGACGTCGACAGCATGGCCGACCTCGATGACGTCGCCGCCGATTTCCGCCAGCGCCACGGCCGGAGGCTCAGGATCGCCACTAAATACTGGCGGCTGACGCAGCAGTTCTTTTCGCTCAAGCACGGCATCCAGGTCTACCGCATCGTCGAAAGCCTCGGCGCCACCGAAGGCGCGCCGGCGGCGGGGCTGGCCGACGTCATCGTCGACATCACCACCACCGGCTCGACGCTGCGCGCCAACCACCTCAAAGTGCTGGGCGACGGCGTGATCCTGAAGTCGCAGGCTTGTCTGGTTGCTTCGAAGAAGCAGCGCGATGCGGCCGACGAAGCGGTCTTGCGCGACATCGCCGCTAAGATGAGCGTCCTGCCTCACCCTTGAGCGCCCTCAAGGGGAGGGGGACCTTTGACGGATTTCCACCGCCCTCATCGGCTGATAGGCTGGCTTATCCCGGGAGGTGACGGCGATGCCGATCAAACTCGACGAGCTCATGAACGCCACCAATCTGCGCAAAACGCGCAACAGCTTCATTGCTCCGGTTGGCGGCAAGGCGCATGTGTCGGGCGACCGCTCGGTGCCCCTGCTCGACAAGACCATCCCTGAATTGTTTTCCGAAACGGTGAGCAGATACGCGACGCTCGACGCTGCCGTCTTCGTCGGCCAGGACAAGCGCTTCACGTGGAGCGAGCTGTCGGATGCGGTCGACGCCTTGGCCGCCGGTTTCCTGGCGCTTGGGCTGGAAAAGGGCGACCGCGTCGGCATCTGGTCGCCAAACCGCTGGGAATGGCTGGTGACGCAGTTCGCCACCGCCCGCATCGGCTTGATCCTGGTCAACATCAACCCGGCCTATCGGCTGACCGAGCTCGAATACGCATTGAACAAAGTCAGCTGCAAGGCGCTGGTTACCGCCGCTCAGTTCAAGACCTCCGACTACCTCGGCATGATCGAGACATTGGCGCCTGAACTAGCCAGGGCCGAGCCTGGCAAGCTCAAGGCGAAGAAACTGCCGGCGCTCAAGATCGTCATCCGCATGGGCGACGACAACTCGCCCGGCATGTTCAATTTCGGTGACGTGCTCGCCATGGCCGGCCGCGACGAGCATGACAGCCTCGACCGCATCTCCGAAGGCCTGAAGCCCGGCGAGGCCATCAACATCCAGTTCACCTCCGGCACCACCGGCGCGCCGAAGGGCGCGACGCTGACGCATTCCAACATCGTCAACAACGGCAATTTCGTCACCTCGGCGATAAAGCTCACCGTCGACGATCGGCTCTGCATCCCGGTGCCGCTCTATCACTGCTTCGGCATGTCGATGGGCACGATGGGCTGTGTGTCGAAAGGCGCGACAATGGTCTTCCCGGGCGAGGGTTTTGACGCCGGCGCGACGCTCAAGGCGGTCGCGCAGGAACGCTGCACCGGCCTCTACGGCGTGCCGACCATGTTCGTCGCCATGCTCGACCATGCGGATTTTTCGAGCTTCGACCTCTCCAGCCTGCGCACCGGCATCATGGCCGGCTCGCCATGCCCGATCGAGGTGATGAAGAAGGTGGTGTCGCTGATGCATATGAGCCAGGTGACCATCGCCTATGGCATGACCGAGACCAGTCCTGTCTCCTTCCAAAGCAGCGTCGACGATCCGCTGGAAAAGCGCGTCTCCACCGTCGGCCGCATCCACCCGCATGTCGAGGTCAAGGCGATCGGCGCCGACGGCGCCACCGTCGCGGTCGGCGAGCCGGGCGAGCTCTGCACGCGCGGCTATTCGGTGATGAAGGGCTATTGGGACGACGCCGAAAAGACCCGCGAGGCGATCGACGCCGACGGCTGGATGCACACCGGCGACCTCGCCACCATCGACGCCGAGGGCTATTGCAACATCGTCGGCCGGGCGAAGGACATGGTCATCCGCGGCGGCGAGAACGTCTATCCGCGCGAGGTCGAGGAATTCCTTTATCGCCATCCCAAGATCAAGGAAGTGCAGGTCTTCGGCATCCCGGACGACAAATATGGCGAGGAGCTCTGCGCCTGGATCGTGCTGAAGCCCGACCAGATCGCCACCGCCGAGGAGATCAAGGCCTTCTGCGCCGGCCAGATCGCGCATTACAAGGTGCCGCGCTACATCCGCTTCCGCACCGAGCTGCCGATGACGGTGACCGGCAAGCCGCAGAAGTTCCTGATGCGCGAGGCGATGGTGGAGGAACTGGGACTGGTGGCGCAGAAGACGGCGTGAAACGGCATCCATGGACAACGAGTTTCCAAATTTCGCGGCGCTCAAAGCCGCCAAAATCGAAAACATAGATTATCGCATCATCGTCCGGCGTGGCGCGCGAACCGGCGGTGCGATCGTCATGGCTCCGCATGGCGGCAAAATCGAGCCTCGCACCTCGCTGATCACCGAGACGATAGCAGGGGCCGATCTCGATATGTATTGCTTTGAAGGGCTGATGCCGGAAAGCAACAGGGAACTGCATATAACGTCCAGGAACTTTGACGAGGCAACCGCGCTCGAACTGTTGCGGACGAAGTCCACCGTCGTCGCTATCCACGGCCGTCAGGATCGCGACGATTTCTCGACAGTCTACCTGGGCGGCAAGGACGCCGCGCTGGTTTCAGAGTTAGCCGGGCGTCTGCAAGAGGCCGGTTTCCAGACAAAAAGGGACAACCATCCCTTTCCCGGTCTCCAGGATACCAACATCGTCAACCGCGGGCTAACCGGGAAAGGAGCGCAACTGGAAGTGCCCTTCTCGCTGCGCCGCCGATTGGGGACCGAGCCGGAACTTCTGCAAAAATTCTGTGGGGCGGTTCGCAAGGCCATCGAGACGTTCGACGCCATAAACGGCGCCCGGTCCCCAATCATGTTTTGAAATGCTGCAAGGATGCCCATGAGAGGTGCTCCCCACGCGCTTTTCCGCTAAGCTCGCGCAAACGCCTGGCATTCGGGGGCTTCGATGACTGGTTACGGGCGATCGGTGACTTCCTACACAATGCCGTTGGCCGCGCTGGCAATGGCTTTCGCGGTCAGGGCCAGCGGCCTTTCGGTCGACGAAGGGTCGCTGAATACCAGGATCCTCGTCGGAGCGCTGTCGAGCGCCATCATGTTCACCACCATTTTCGTCGTGCTCGACCACGCCGAGGCAGTCGCCTTGCGCGTGGGCGAGCCCTATGGAACTTTGGTGCTGACTTTTGCGGTGACGGCAATCGAAGTGTCGATCATCGTCTCCATGATGCTGCATGGAGAAAACAACCCGACGCTGGCGCGCGAGTCCGTTTTCTCGACAGTGATGATCACCTCCACCGGCGTCGTCGGCATTTGTCTCACGCTTGGCGGCTGGCGCTACCGCAAGCAGGCGATCCTCCGGCAAGGCACCAACGCATACCTGTCGGTTCTGATCGCGCTGACCGTGATGACGCTTATTCTTCCGACCTACACCCAGGCTACCGATCCCGGCACGTTTTCGGCGGCTCAGCTTGGTTTCGTCAGCGTCCTTTCGGTGTTGCTCTATGCGAGCTTCGTGTTTGCCCAGACCGTCCGGCACCGGGAGGACTTCGTCCAGGGGCAGGCGCACGACGTTCCGACGCGGACCGCGTCCCACAAAAGCATTCTCGTCAGCGCCCTGCTGCTGTTGAGCGGGCTCATCGGCATTGTCCTGCTCGCCGAGCAGGTCGCCGCGAGCGTGGAGGATGCGCTCGCCGCCTATAAAGTGACCCAGGCCGACAGCATCGTGGGAGCAATGATCGCGGCACTGGTTTTGATGCCGGAGGCGATCTCGGCGATCCGGGCCGCCTTCAACAATGAGCTGCAGCGCAGCCTGAACGTCGCGATGGGCTCGGCCTGCGCCACGATCGGTTTAACAATACCGGCGGTCGCGGCCGCCAGCCTGCTGACGGGCAGGGGGCTGACCCTGGGGCTCCCGGCGTCCGATGCCGTGCTTCTGGTGCTGGCGCTTTTCATCTGCAGCGTCAGCTTCAGCACCGAAAGAACGACGTTCCTGACCGGCATGGTCCATGTCGTGGTGTTTTTCACCTATGTGTTTCTGATCTTTGTGCCGTGAGAACTGGCCGCGATCGGATGAGTGGCGGGTAGCGGTCCACAAGCCATCCTTGCTATCGCCGTCCACTCCGCATGCCCGACCGCTTCCGCGCCAAGACTCGCCATCCGCGGCGGCGAAGACGTTATTCGTCCGAGATGAAAAGATTTCTCTATTGGCCCCAATGGGCGGCGTGGACTTATCAGTATCCGCCCCCGCAAAACCAGTCCGAATTGGCCAGCGCAATATACATCGCGGTTTGCCAGGAATTAATGTTAGCTGCCCAGCTACTTTCCGCCCGCCGTATAAGCTCGGCTCGAATATCATCCGTTGTACCGCGCTCTGCGATACGCTGCAGTCCGTATCGAATGTTTGTAAGTTCCACGGCAGAGTGTGAGGCATACAAAGCGCCCAATCCAAATTTCTGGAAATGTAAACGCAGTCGCTTTTTCATCGTCTCTGGCCAATGAGGCGGCGGATCGGGCGTGTACAGAAGCGCGGCAGGGCTGCGTTCTTCAACAATTGCACAAAGCCAAAGTTCATCATCCACGTTGTCGAAATAAGGATGCAGCGTTTGCTGGTCCGCGCCCGTAGGCTGCGCATCAAGCTTCGCCTTGTTGCAGTCCCCGCAAGCGGGGACCAAATTCGCAGGCGTGATCACGAATGCGGCATGATGCGATTGTGCGAGGTAGTGATCGAGTGTCCCCACCGTTCGTTGACCGCACATAGGACAGATATCATTTGGTGGAAGCTTTTTGATAGCATCATAGATGTAGCGCGTGCCTTTGCTCTTCACAAAGGTCCCTTTATATACCCGCTTCATATCTTCTATAGTCATAGCCCCAACGCTGGTTGACTGAGCTATGGTGAAAAGCGTCTCGGCTGTTCCATGTTGCCTATAAGTTATCTCGGCTTTTTCAATTTGCTCACCGATGTGTTCAAGGCGAGCTGAGAGGTCTTTATCCTGGATGCTCTTGGCGCATTGATTGACGACATTGCGAGCTGAATATGCAGGAAGTATGAGTCGACGCATAGATTGCTATATTCCGGCGTCGCGCTCGGCTACGAGGGCCTGGACTATCGCCCGCGCCTCGGCGCCGAGTTGCCCTCCAAAATGTTCCAAGACTGCATCATACCCAAGACCTCGTTGGTTAACTGCAGAGTCAAGCATCTGGTGAAAGCCAGATTTCGTAACCTCGAAAACACTTCGCGTGTCAGAATGCCAACATTTTCGCCAAAGGTCTCGATTGATGGGCGCTCAGCCACCGAAACGCGCCCGGAACGACGGAGTTTCCATGCGCAAGACTGCGGCACTTCTTGCAGAACTACCGGGGAGTGAGTGGCAACTATGGCTACTCCGTTTCGCTTAACTAAAAGGTCAGATAACGCGCGGATAAAAGCAGATAGCAAAGGCGGGTTAAGGTGACCCTCCGGTTCGTCGAGTAGTACAAGTGTTCGCTCATCTACGAGCTCGACCAAGCGAGTTATAGTGAGTAGCACGATCGCATGGCCCGAGCTCAGTCTTTTGTATAATAGAACTGCCTCTTCGCCCCAATTTTCATCGTCCAAATCCAGGAGCGTCGCAACGTTTGCCTCGGCAAAAAGATCGTCTGTTTCAAGCGTTTCTACCGCTGCGCGCCAGCGCATTGATCGTAGTCCCTGACGGCAGGAGGCAAAGCTCTCTTGAAAGTCCATCGCGAGATCAGCTGGAGTTTTTCGCGTCATGAACTCTGTATCGTTTTCGTCGGTTTGCCATTGGAGGAGGCCAACCTGACTTGAGCGGATCAAGTCATTCGCAAGCGGGCGAAGATCAAAGTCATCGAATGCACTGAATGAAATCATAACTAAGCCCGAGAAAGACCATTCCTCCCCCTCAGCGGCGACGACAGCAATATCACCGATTGACTCATCGTCTTCTTCCAGTTTTCGACCAAGCAATGCGGTCGCGATCCCTCGCATGCATCGAGTCTTGCCAACACCATTGCGCCCAATAAGAACGTGGACATTTGTCGGTGGCTCCGTCTCAGGTATAATGTTAAACCCGATGACCGGTGGGGTAACTTCGTCACCTATTCAAAGTTAAATTCTGTTAGCGTGGCATCTCCGCGAGAGAGTCTATTTAAGCGGCCACGAATATTACGTGTGTCAACGCTACGAAGCAACGAGCGTTGCATAACCTGTTGGTCACGAGCTGAGTTGAAAATATCCAAGTCAAACGCACAATCGCGCAAGCCTAGAAGTACCCGATCTCGCTGAGAGATAGACAAGCTATTCAGAGTTTCATAGTAGTTCTCGTCTTGCCCCAGCGAGAAGAACCGATCGTCAAGGCTATCGAAAGTGTTATCTAATTCCGGCGAGCGAGCACCTGGGCCCACTGCCCCTGACGGTCGCAAACCATCTTGACCAATTTTTACAGAGCCAACCCGATGTCGGGTTCCTTGCTCATCAAATACCCAAAGGGTGAACATGGTTCGATAGCTGAACCAGTCATCCCAATTGTCTACGACGAGAAATGCTGCGTCATACGCTTCGGTGGGCACCTCAGTGAAGTTATTTGCAACGGTGAAGAACATTCTCGTCTATCACCTGACGCTTCTTCGCAAGCCAAGGGGACGTAAACATTCGTCGTTCTGCAACGGATCTCGGTACAAAATACGTTGCCCTACAAAGTGTTTGGTGCTGAGAAAGTGCTAAAACGGGAGGCGCGCGAGACCATGGCGCCTGCGAACGATCGGGCGATCCAAGGCGACTCTTAAATTATCTCTGACAGTCACGCCGCAAGCACCGCACGGTCCAGCCTGCGTATGATCCGCGCCAGTTCAACGCACTCGTCCTGCCTTACCTTGTTGCGGCGCCAGGCCATGCAGATCATGCGCTGCGGCATCGGCTCTTGGAACGGCACGATCCTCAGATCCGGCATGACGCCGGCCGCACTTGTCGCCATTTCCGGCACCAGCGTGACGCCGAGCCCATGCGCCACCATCTGCAGGAGCGTCGTCAGGCTTGTCGCGCCATAGCTTGCCATCGCCACCGGCCGCACATTGCCGCAGATGGCCAGGGCCTGCTCGCGCAGGCAGTGGCCTTCCTCCAGAAGCATCAGCCGCTCCAGCGCCGGGCTTTCGGGCGGCACCGGCGGTGAGGCGAAGGCCGGATCTCCGGCGGGAACGGCGAGGAAGAAGCGGTCGGGGAAAAGCGCTTCGGTGACGATCGCCGGCTGATCGAGCGGCAAGGCCGCGATGAAGGCGTCGAGCCGGCCGGTGGCCGCGTCCTCGACCAGCGACGCGGTCACCGCCTCGCGCAATTCGAGCTGCAGGAAAGGATAGTGCCTTTTCAGCTCCGGGAGCACATGCGGCAGGAGATAGGGCGCGACCGTCGGAATGATGCCCAGCCGGAAGCGTCCTTGCATGGTCGGGCGGCCGCGCCGGGCAGTCGTCTCGACGTCACGTATATCGGCCAGAATGCGCTCGATTCGCGGCTGCAGGGCAAGCGCCTCGTCGGTCATGCGCACCGCCTTGCCGCCGCGCTCGAACAACAGGCAGTTCAGGCGCCCTTCCATCTCGGCGATCTGCGCGGAAAGGGCCGGCTGACTGACGCCGGCAAGCTTCGCCGCGCGGCCGAAATGCAGCGTCTGCGCCAGCGCGTCGAAATACTGCATTTGCCGGACGGTGAGGCCAATCATAAGAAAATCCTATCAAACGAAACAGGAAAGGCAATTTGTCTTTATCGGCAGGCCGGCCTAGTCTGGAATCATTCCAGGTTGGCGTGGCCAGCGGCTGCCCCCGAAATTTCGGGAAAAATCAACCTCGGCAAAATGCAACCACGGCAAAACCTCGGCAGAATCGGGAGACTAAGATGGACGCGAAAACCGACGACAATAGCGCTGGCAAATGCCCGGTGGCGCACGGATCCAGACGGAGCAACCGTGACTGGTGGCCGAACCAGCTCGACCTTGCTGTCCTGCATCAGCAATCGAACCTCTCGGACCCGATGGACGAAGATTTCGACTACGCCAAGGAGTTCGCGAGCCTCGACCTCGATGCGGTGATCGCAGACCTGCACAAGGTCATGACGGATTCGCAGGACTGGTGGCCGGCCGACTTCGGCCATTACGGGCCGCTCTTCATCCGCATGGCCTGGCACAGCGCCGGCACCTATCGCATCGGCGACGGCCGCGGCGGCGCCGGCGCCGGTCAGCAGCGCTTCGCGCCGCTGAACAGCTGGCCGGACAACGCCAACCTCGACAAGGCGCGCCGGCTGCTGTGGCCGGTCAAGCAGAAATACGGCCGCAAGATCTCCTGGGCCGACCTTCTGATCCTCACCGGCAACGTCGCGCTGGAATCGATGGGCTTCAAGGCCTTCGGCTTTGCCGGTGGCCGCGCCGACGTGTGGGAGCCGGAGCAGGACGTGGATTGGGGCTCCGAAACCAAGTGGCTCGGCGACGAGCGCTATTCTGGCGACCGTGAGCTTCGCGGCCATCTCGGCGCCGTCCAGATGGGCCTGATCTACGTCAACCCGGAAGGCCCGAACGGCAAGCCGGATCCGGTCGCCGCCGCGCGCGACATCCGCGAGACCTTCGGCCGCATGGCCATGAACGACGAGGAAACCGTGGCACTGATCGCTGGCGGCCACACCTTCGGCAAGACGCATGGCGCCGGCGACGCCTCGCTGGTGGGCGCCGAGCCGGAAGGCGCCGGCATCGAAGCGCAGGGCCTCGGCTGGTCGAGCAAATATGCCTCCGGCATTGCCGGCGACGCCATCACCTCGGGCCTCGAGGTCACCTGGACGACGACGCCGACCAAATGGAGCAACAATTTCTTCGACAATCTCTTCAACTATGAATGGGAGCTGACGAAGAGCCCGGCCGGCGCCCATCAGTGGACGCCGAAAGGCGGCGCCGGCGCCGGTACCGTTCCGGACGCCCACAATCCCTCCAAGCGTCGCGCGCCGGCCATGCTCACCACCGACCTCGCGCTGCGTTTCGACCCGGCCTACGAGAAGATCTCGCGCCGCTTCCACCAGAACCCGGACCAGTTCGCCGACGCCTTCGCCCGCGCCTGGTTCAAGCTCACTCATCGCGACATGGGCCCGGTCGTGCGCTATCTCGGCCCGCTCGTGCCCAAGGAAGAGCTGATCTGGCAGGATCCGATCCCGGCCATCGACCATGGGCTGGTAAGCGAGTCCGACATCGCTGCGCTCAAGGCCAAGATCCTGGCCTCCGGCCTGTCGGTGTCGGAGCTGGTCTCGACCGCCTGGGCCTCGGCCTCGACCTTCCGCGGCTCGGACAAGCGCGGCGGCGCCAATGGCGGCCGCATCCGTCTGGCGCCCCAGAAGGATTGGGAGGTCAACGAGCCGGCCCAGCTCGCCAAGGTGCTGGCCAAGCTGGAAGCCATCCAGAAGGAGTTCAACGCAGCCCAGACCGGCGACAAGAAGGTCTCGCTCGCCGATCTGATCGTGCTTGGCGGCGTCGCCGCGGTCGAGAAGGCGGCGAAGGACGGCGGCAACGAGGTCAAGGTGCCCTTCACGCCGGGCCGCATGGATGCTTCGCAAGAGCAGACGGACGTCGCCTCCTTCGCGGCGCTGGAGCCGAAGGTCGACGGCTTCCGCAACTATGCCCGCGGTACGTTGCCGATGTCGGTCGAAGCGATGCTGGTTGATCGCGCCCAGTTGCTGACGCTGACGGCGCCGGAGATGACGGTGCTTGTCGGCGGCTTGCGCGTGCTCGGCGCCAATGCCGGCGGCTCGAAGCACGGCGTCTTCACCGACAGGCCGGGCACGCTCACCAACGACTTCTTTGTCAACCTGCTCTCGATGGCGACCGTCTGGGACCCGGCGGCCGGCTCCGAGCCCGGTTCGGACGAGGTCTACGAAGCGCGCGACCGCAAGACCAAAGAGGTGAAGTGGACCGGCACCCGTGCCGACTTGATCTTCGGCTCGCACGCGCAGCTGCGCGCGCTTTCAGAAGTCTACGCCTCGGCCGACGCCAAGGCCAAGTTCGTCAAGGATTTCGTCAAGGCCTGGACGAAGGTGATGAACGCCGACCGCTTCGACATCGCGAAATAAGGTCGTAACCTCCCAAGCAAAAGGCGCGGGGTCATGCCCGCGCCTTTCACTTTCATCGAACTGCGGTCAGTCCTTTTCGAACATGCCGGCCTTGGCGACGACACCGGCGACCGCCCCGCCGATCAGCGGCGCGACGATGAACAGCCAGAGCTGGCTGAGCGCAGCACCACCCGAAAACAGCGCCGGGCCGATCGAGCGGGCCGGATTGACCGAGGTACCGGTCACCGGGATCATGGCGAAGTGGATGCCCGCCAGCGTCAGGCCGATGACCAGGCCGGCAAAGGCGGTGGTATGCTTGGCGTTGGTGACGCCGAGGATCACCGTGACAAAGGTGAAGGTGCCGATCAGCTCCCACAGGAAGGCCGAGCTCATGCCCCATTTCGTTTCGTCCCAGCCATTGGCGCCGAAGCCGCCGGTGTGGCCGCCGGCCTGGCCGGAAACGATGATCCACAGCGCCAGCGAGGCGATGATGGCGCCGATGATCTGCGCGATCCAGTAGGGGACGACGTCCTTGGCCGGCATCCGTCCCGCCAGGAACACGCCCAGCGTCACCGCCGGATTGAGATGCGCGCCCGAGATCGGGCCGATCGCATAGGCCGCGGCAATCAGGCCGATGCCGAATGCCAGGCCGATGCCTTCCTGTCCGAGCGGCAGCGCGCCGCCGAAACCGCCCGTGACCACGGAGGCGGTGCCGATGAACACCAACAAAAACGTGCCGAGAACTTCTGCCAGATAAGTCTTCATTGCCCTCTCCTCATAGGATCCGCCAAACCGCGTTTCCTGCGTCGCGAATCACTGCCGGAAGAGTATTCCTGCGGACAACACTTGGAAAGATGACAGGTTAAGCCTGTGGGCTTCCTTACAGACGTCAATCAAAACATTAGAAGTCTTTCATATTCTGTTCGATTGTTCTGTTTCCTGGCTGCGCCGCTCATGGTGGAAAAACCGTTCGGCCAAATCGCCCGGTCCTGAAACATCATTTTCATCGGCAAGCCGAACGGAACTGTTTCAATCCCGGCCTGAAAGGCTTTATGAGCGGGCTGGAACCGATTTGTAACAGCTACGGAAAACGGGGATGCGACTGGGCGGAAGGCTGGCGGCGGCCATAGAGGTCCTTGAAGACATCGGCCGGCGGCACCGGCCGGTGGCCGACGCACTGCGCGACTGGGGCCTGTCGCATCGCTTCGCCGGCGGCGGCGATCGCGCGGCGATCGGCAACATCGTCTATGACGCGCTGCGCCGCAGGCGCTCGGCCGGCTGGCTGTTCGGCGAGGACACGCCGCGCGCCATCGGCTTCGGCGCGCTTCTGTTGGAGTGGGGGCAGACGGCGCAGTCGCTCAACGACGCGCTGGACGGCGATAAATTCGCGCCGCCGCTGCTCAGCGCGTCCGAGTTGAAGGCGGCGGCCGAGCGCAGGCTTGGCGACGCGCCCGATGCTGTGCGCGCCGACGTCCCGGACTGGTGCGCGCCGTTGCTCGAGCAGGCCTATGGCGACGCCTGGGTCGAGGAAGGCGCCGCTCTCGCGCAGCGCCCGCCGCTGGACCTGAGGGTCAACACGCTCCAGGCCGATCGCGCCAAGGTGCTGGCCGAGCTCCAGGGCACCGGTGCCGCGCCTACGGCGATCGCGCCGCATGGCATCCGCATCCCGCCGATCGACAGCGACGGCAGACATCCGAACGTGCAGGCCGAGCCCGCCTTCCAGAAAGGCTGGTTCGAAGTGCAGGATGAAGGCTCGCAGCTTGCCGCGGCGCTCGCGGGGGCTGCGCCCGGCATGCAGGTGCTCGACTATTGCGCCGGCGCCGGCGGCAAGACGCTGGCGCTGTCGGCCGAGATGGGCAATACAGGCCAGCTCTTTGCCCATGACGCGGAAAAGGTGCGGCTGGCGCCGATCTTCGAGCGCATCCGTCGCTCGCACAACCGCAACGTCCAGGTCGTCAGCAAGCCGGCGGAGCTTGCACCACTCACCGGGCATATGGACCTCGTGCTGATCGACGCGCCCTGCACCGGCAGCGGCACCTGGCGGCGCCGTCCCGACGCCAAATGGCGGCTGACCGAGCGTCAGCTCGATGCCCGCAAGGGTGAGCAGCAGGCGATCCTCGACACCGCGCAAGCTTTCGTCAAGCCGGGCGGCCTGCTGGTCTACATCACCTGTTCGGTGTTCGACGCCGAGAACGGCGAGCAGGTCGCGGCGTTCCGCGCGCGCCATGAAGGCTTCGCGCCGGTCGATCACCGCCAGCTCTGGGACAGCCGCTTCCGGGGCCATGAAGGAGCCGCGCGCATTGCCGATAGCGGCGGTATCTCGCTGTCGCCGGCGCTCAGCGGCACCGACGGGTTCTACCTCCACGCCCTGCGCAGGAGTGCTTCTTGAAGATGCCGACTTTTGCTGCGCTGCAGCATAAAAGATTGCCTGTCTTGCCCGGCTCTGCAATAACTTCGCCAGCAATATGAGGCAAAGCGCCATGGCAGCAGCCAAGATCGTACCCGCTCCGGATTTCGAGGAACGCGTCAGAGCGTCCTTTGCCCGCCAGAAGGCGATGGCGACGATCGGCGCCGAGCTGACGCTGGTGACGCCCGGCATCATCGAGATCGAAATGCCGTATTCAACTTCGCTGACCCAGCAGCACGGTTTCCTGCATGCCGGCGTCATCTCCACCGCGTTGGACTCCGCCTGCGGCTACGCGGCCTTTTCGCTGATGCCGGAGAATTCCGGCGTGCTGACCATCGAGTTCAAGGTGAACCTGCTCGCGCCGGGCAGGGGCGAGCGGTTCCTGTTCCGCGGCTCCGTGACGAAGCCCGGCCGCACCATCATCGTCGCCGATGGCCAGGCCTACGCCTTCGCAGCCGACGGCGAGGCCAAGCTGATCGCCACCTGACCGGCACGATGATGACGGTGGTCGGCCGCGACGGAATTGAAGGTTGAACCATGGCGGGTGCAGTTCAGATCGCCGGCAAGGCTGTTCTCTTCGTCATCGCGGCGGAGGCCGAATACGGCCCACACCTCAAAAATCTGTTCACGCCGCTGATGACCGGGGTCGGTCCGGTCGAAGCCGGTGTCAGGTTGGGCGCCGAGCTGGCCGCATTGAAGGCCGAGGGAGCACTGCCGGACTTGGTCGTCTCGCTGGGCTCGGCCGGCAGCCGCAAGCTGGAACAGACCGAAATCTACCAGGCCGTGTCGGTGAGCTATCGCGACATGGATGCCTCTCCGCTTGGCTTCCAGAAAGGGGCGACGCCTTTCCTCGACCTGCCGGTGACGGTGCCGCTGCCTTTCGTCATCCCGGGCATCAAGACCGCCTCGCTTTCGACCGGCGGCGCGATCATTTCCGGCGCCGCCTATGACGCTATCGATGCCGACATGGTCGACATGGAGACCTTCGCCTGCCTGCGCGCCTGCCATCTGTTCGGTGTGCCGCTGATTGGGCTCCGCGGCATTTCCGACGGCGCGGCCGATCTGCGCCACGTCAATGATTGGACGGAATATCTGCATGTGATCGATGAGAAGCTCGCTGCCGCCGTTGGCTTGCTGGAGCAGGCGATCGAATCCGGCGCGATCCGCCTGGGTTAGGCCCAAAGGGACTGAAAGCCGCAGCGCTGAGCCATTGCGCCGACTCGTTTCTTTCTCTAAAGGCTCGCCATGACGACGACAGCCAATCATCCCGACACCGTTCTGATTGTCGATTTCGGCAGCCAGTTCACGCAGCTCATCGCCCGCCGCATCCGCGAGGCCGGCGTCTTTTCCGAGATCGTGCCGTTCCAGTCGGCCGAAGCGGCCTTCAAGCGCATCAAGCCGAAAGCGGTGATCCTGTCGGGCGGCCCGGCTTCGACCACCGACATCGGCAGCCCGCGCGCGCCGCAGGTCGTCTTCGACGCCGGCGTGCCGGTGCTCGGCATCTGCTATGGCCAGATGGCGCTCTGCGTGCAGATGGGCGGCGTCGCCGAAAGCTCCAATCATCGCGAGTTCGGCCGCGCCTTCGTCGAGATCGAGAAGGAGAGCCCGCTGTTCGAAGGCCTGTGGGCGCCCGGCCAGCGCCATCAGGTGTGGATGAGCCATGGCGACCGCGTCATCGAACTGCCGCCGGGCTTCAAGGTGCTCGGCAAGTCGGAAAGCTCGCCCTTCGCGATCTTCGGCGATATCGAGCGCAAGATGTACGGCATCATGTTCCATCCGGAAGTGGTGCACACGCCGGACGGCGCCAGGCTGCTCAGGAACTTCGTCCACAACATCGCCGGCATCGAGGGCGACTGGACGATGCGCGCCTATCGCGAGCACGCGGTGGAGACGATCCGCAAGCAGGTCGGCAAGGGCAAGGTCATCTGCGCGCTTTCGGGCGGCGTCGACTCCTCCGTCGCGGCGCTTCTCATCCACGAGGCGGTCGGCGAGCAGCTGACCTGCATCCTCGTCGACCACGGCCTGATGCGCAAGGACGAGGCCAAGGGCGTGGTGGAGATGTTCCGCCAGCACTATAACCTGCCGCTGATCCTGGTCGATGCTTCCGACCGTTTCATCTCGGCGCTGGAAGGCGAGGCCGACCCCGAAAAGAAGCGCAAGACCATCGGCCGGCTATTCATCGAGGTGTTCGAGGAAGAGGCGAAGAAGCTCGGCGGCGCCGATTTCCTGGCCCAAGGCACGCTCTATCCCGACGTCATCGAGAGCGTCTCCTTCTCCGGCGGCCCGTCGGTGACGATCAAGTCGCACCACAATGTCGGCGGCCTGCCCGAGCGCATGAACATGAAACTGGTCGAACCGCTGCGCGAACTCTTCAAGGACGAGGTGAGGGCGCTCGGCAAGGAGCTCGGGCTGCCCGAGAGCTTCATCGGCCGCCATCCCTTCCCAGGCCCCGGCCTCGCCATTCGCTGCCCGGGCGGCATCACGCGCGAGAAGCTGGAAATCCTGCGCGAAGCCGACGCCATCTATCTCGACGAGATCCGCAAGGCCGGCCTCTACGACGCCATCTGGCAAGCCTTCGCCGTGCTGCTCCCGGTGCAGACGGTCGGCGTGATGGGCGACGGCCGCACCTATGAATTCGTCTGCGCATTGCGCGCCGTCACCTCCGTCGACGGCATGACGGCCGACTTCTACCACTACGACATGAACTTCCTCGCCGCCGCCGCCACCCGCATCATCAACGAGGTGCGCGGCATCAACCGGGTGGTGTATGACGTGACGTCGAAACCGCCGGGGACGATCGAGTGGGAATGATTCAGACCCACTCCAACGTCGCAGGAAACACGCCAATCTGCGACGGAAGGCATTGAAACAAAAATAAATCCCTCCGCGGACAATCGACCACAATCGGTGCGCAGAGATTGGCCGTGGCGGACCGCCTGATGGCCCTTCCGCGTATTGCTCGCTCGGATTTTCCAAAGTACCGTCTGTCCCGATGAGGCTCGTGACGGTACTTTTTTGCTTGTAAAGCATTGAAAATAAAGGAGAGTTCCTGCCACGCAGCCCCGAAATTGTACTGACGGTACTTTTTTCAGGAGGCAATGGGAATGCTGACGGATGCCGCTCTTAAGGCTCTGAAACCAAGAGAGAAAATGTACAAAATTGCGGACCGTGACGGCATGTATGTTCGCGTCATGCCCAGTGGCGCAATCTCGTTTCGACTGGACTACAGGCTCAACGGACGCCGCGAGACGGTCTATTTAGGCAGATATGGACGGGACGGAATCTCGCTTTCTCTGGCCCGAGAGAGGTGCCTCGACGCGAAGCGCGCCGTTAGGGAGGGACGATCGCCGGCAATCGAGAAGCAGCGCGCGAAACGTCGTCTCAAGGAGGCGAAGAGTTTTGGGGAGTTCGGCGAGAAATGGCTCAGTGCCGCTCCAATGGCCGACAGCACCCGAGCCATGCGCCGTTCCATCTTCGATCGCGAGCTTCTTCCGGTCTGGCGCAATCGCCTCCTGACGGAGATCACCCCGGACGATTTACGCGCCCACTGTGGTAGCATCGTTGAACGCGGCGCGCCGGCGACCGCCATCCATGTACGGGACATCCTGAAGCAGATTTACAGTTTCGCGATCCTGCACGGAGAGAAGGTGGCTAACCCAGCCGCTGAAGTTGGGCCCGCATCGATTGCCACGTTCGTACCTAAAGACCGCTCGCTTTCACCCTCGGAAATTCGTGATGCTGAAACAGCTCGAGCACATCGCCACACTTCCCACGATCCGTTTGGGCATGCGGCTCTACCTGCTTACGATGGTGCGGAAGAGCGAGTTGCAGGACGCGGTTTGGGATGAGGTCGGCGACTTTCTCAATCCATGCAGGGTCAGGCCCTTCGGCAGGCCGGCAAGCTTGCACCGATGCGCCAACACGCCAGTCAGCGACTTGGCGGAGAACGGCTCACCGTAGCCATTGACCAGGACGGTCTCGCCGCGCCTGTCGGCCGCATCCAGGATATCAGACAGCATCAGTGTGATCGGCACAAAAAGCCGCTTGCCGCCAGTTCGTCCCTTGTTCTTGGCTTGAACGATATCAAACCAGTCGAAGTGGCGCTCGACGCCATCGATGAAGAAACGGGTGCCCCTCTGGTCCCAGCGCAGGCCCGCAACGTCGCCGCGGTTGCCGAGCCAAAGCGCCAAACCATAACAAGTGCATGCTGCGATGCCGAGCTGCCAACGGTTTTCGAATTGCGCCATCACGTCGCGCGACCAAGCCTTCCAGCCAGCATAGGCAGGGTGCCACTCCACCGCTGCTGTGGGGTCGATTTCGATCCAATCTTGCCGCAGTGCGACATAGACCAGCTTGCGAATGCCCACCAACAGGTGCTTGGCCTTATGGGCCGTGGCGATGAACCGGCCAAGGAGTTCTTCGACATGGAAGCGTCTGAGGTTCTTAACCGGAACGTTGCGCCAGATGAGCGGGTGGTCAGGGACCACCCGCAGTTCTAAAAACTGTTCGATCAGCCAAGTGTTCTTGCGTTTGCTGGCCTCATCAAGCGCCAGCCACTTGACCGAGATCTTCAGCCGTTGAAAGGCGGCTCCAAACGTGCCGGGCAGCTCCGGGCATTTGGACGACGGGGGCCTTAGGGACTTTCCGGCCCTCGGCCGCCGCTTGGTATGCGTCCTTGAAACCGGGTTGATTGGGTGCGGGCAGGCTAACCACACGCTCCTTCGTCCGATAGCGCCAGCGAAGTTTCCCATGACGATCGGTGTAGGAGGAGAGGCCGGGATATTTGTCGGTCAGGGCAGAATGAATCTATTCCCTGCGCTGATTCCCTTGCAACGGGACGTCGACGATGTTTTCTTCATCGTCTCCAGGTAGTTCGCCAAAGGCCACTTCGAGTTTGAGCCGATCCCAAATCACGCGACCGTCAACTTTCTTCGGCTTCGGCATGCGGCGGTCAGCAACCATCTGGTCGAATTCGGGTTATGCCACGCCAACATATCGGGCGGCTTCTTCGCGTGAGAGGCCGCGAGGAGGATAGGAGAGGGTGTCGCTTTTCATGACCTCGCCGCCGGTATATGCCCGCCCTTGTGCGCGGACTTCCATTCAGAGATCAGGATCTAGATCGTATCAGCCACCGTCGGAAGGGCACCGATCAAGCTGTGCGGTAAATTGCGGTCAAGACGTACAAATAGGATGGTTGTGTGAGTTCAGGGGGTCGAGTCGGAAGAGCGCTACAAGCGTTCCCCACATTCGGAACCGGTCCCCTTTGCATATCGTGTGGCATCATAGCCATACCGTCAATTTGGTATCCGAACCGAATGCAGAAGAGCTAATAGGGAACTCTAACGGATTGATGGCGACTACCATGACTAAATGGTTGATAAGGCAACGTTATCATTCGTTTTTTGCTGGCCGACAGGCTGTGCGTTTTGGTGCGAAATTAATGGCAGAAAGCGAACGCGCGCTTTACCCTCGAACACATGGTTCGCTTCGATCCCGCGACCGCCAGCCCCGCCGCCCACCGTTCCGGCCTGGGACCGGCAACTCTATTTCCCCAAAGACGCGGCCTGCTCCAGGCCGATTTTTATGTTTCGGCGACCCTCTATAATCGCTTATCGCTATCAATCCAGCAGACTTTAAGTCTCTGGCCTGTTGCACCAACGGGAGAATCGTTCATCGAAGGAGCCAGCTGCTAGCTTTCTCAAATGAGGTCCGCTAACTGCGCCGTTGCCTGGCGCCTCACCATACGGCTTCGGATGCTTCGCTGTCTGCCGCTTAGGTTGGGATTTGATCTGGTGTTGAGCAGCGTTACACCGGTGCTGGCTCAGTCGGGACCAAGCCTTTAGATGGCACTTCGATTTAGCCATGCGGCCGACGCCCATGTCGATTTGCTAATGCCCGTTAGCGCTGCGCAGTCGCAGCGACCACAGGCACCTTTGCGCTTGCCTCGAAGGCATTCTATTTTTGCAAATTATAGCCGCTCGTGGGTATCGTATGTCGGTACTGCCTATCTTACGAATTTACGCGCCGCTCAACGCGGTGCTGGCCGCGCCTGGACTTCTGGCGGTGGCAGCGCTCACGGTACCGGACATGTCCGAACGAACCAGAGTGGCTCTGGCTGCCCTGCTCGCCGTCATTTGGGGCGCCTATCTCCTCCAAATGGTCGCGACGCTGCTCAAGCGCCGGGAAGGAGACGTTCGGGATAGGACGCCGGCAATCGCCGTCGATGTGCTCGCGGTTTTGATTCCACTCGCGGCATTTTTGCTCGTCGGCACACCGGACCGGAGCCTCTACTGTGCTGTCTGGCTGCTGAAACCGCTGCGCGACTCGACTTTCTTCCCAGTGCTGGGCAGAGTCCTGGCCAACGAAGCGCGCAATCTGATCGGCGTCACCACGCTCTTCGGTGTCGTTCTGTTCGGCGTCGCGCTCGCGGGCTATGTCATCGAACGCGGCATCCAGCCGGAAAAGTTCGGCAGCATCCCCCAGGCAATGTGGTGGGCGGTGGTCACGCTGTCTACTACCGGCTATGGCGACGCTATTCCGCAAAGCTTCGCCGGCCGCGTCCTTTCCGGGGCGGTCATGATGAGTGGCATCGGCATCTTCGCGCTCTGGGCCGGCATTCTTGCCACCGGCTTCTATCAAGAAGTCCGTCGCGGCGATTTCGTCCGGAATTGGCAATTGGTCGCTGCCGTACCGTTGTTTCAGAAGCTCGGCCCGGCCGTGCTGGTCGAGATCGTGCGCGCGTTAAGACCCCGCACGGTGCCGGCGGGCGCGGTGGTCTGCCGTATTGGCGAGCCTGGTGATCAGATGTTCTTTGTCGTGGAGGGCCGCGTCAGCGTCGCGACGCCGAACCCGGTGGAGCTTGGCCCCGGCGCCTTCTTCGGCGAGATGGCGCTGATCACCGGCGAACCGCGTATGGCGACCGTCAGCGCCGCAACGGTGGTCTCACTCCTGTCGCTGCACTCGGCGGATTTCCAGATGCTATGCGGCAGCAGCCCGGAAATCGCGGAAATCATCCGCAACACCGCCCTAGAGCGGCGCGGCACGGCACCGATGGCTTGACCATACTGGGCGCGCGGTCCCGGACTGTGTATCATCTCTGCCTAAGATCGCGATCAGACGGCGCCCCCTTCTCGTAATGTTCTTGCGATCGAGGCCGTGCCGGTCGATGTCCAGGTGATGATCGCGCCGGGCAAGGTCGCCATGCAGACCGTCAGCCTGCAGACAAGGCGCTGGCCGAAAGCCGCGAGCGCGTGCAGGCAGCACTCCATGCCTCGGGTCTATCGATGCCGTCGAAGAAGGTGACGGTCAACCTCGCGCCAGCGGATCTGCCCAAGGATCGCAAGGCCAAAAGGCAACAACAGCAGCTAGTCTCTCATGTTCCCTGTCAAGATTGAAGGCAAGAAGGCTCGCCTGCTTGGCAGGTTTGCCATGCAGTCGGAT
>NZ_JAIUHK010000044.1:0-43085 GCF_020165075.1 Mesorhizobium sp. CA4 | reverse complement strand
CTGCTTCACCGCCATTGCGATTCCCTCCGAGCTTCCTTCTCAGAGAATCACAACCAGCCAATTACGCAACAGGCCCACGAGGGGGGAGATTGACTTGCGCCTTGCCTCATCCGCGATCACCCGGCATAGATCGGCCATGGCTCAAGACCCCTACCGACCGCGCCGTTCGGTGCTTTACATTCCCGCCTCAAACGACAAGGCGCTCGCCAAGATCGGCTCCCTGGCCTGCGATGCCGTCATCATCGATCTCGAAGACGCCGTCCTGCCCGCCGACAAGAAAGCGGCGCGCGACAAGATTGTCGGCATCCTGGCTGCGCGCCCCGAACGGCGCTGCGAGATGGTGGTGCGCATCAATCCTTTGGCCAGCGAATGGGGCACCCACGACCTCCTGGCCGTGGCCAAGGCCGAGCCCGACGGCATTCTTCTGCCCAAGATCGGCACGCCGCGCGACATTCTCGAAGCCGGCGACCTGCTCGACGACAATTTCGCGCCGGACAACGTGAAACTATGGGCGATGATCGAGACGTCCAGGGCGCTGCTCAACATCGGTGCCATCGCCGAGCTTGGCCGCGACCCTGCTTCGAGGCTGGCTTGTCTCGTGACCGGAACGAACGACCTGGTGAAGGCGACCGGCATACTGGCGACGCCCGACCGGCGCTATCTGATGCCCTGGCTGATGCAGCTGGTGCTCGCGGCGCGGGCCGGCGGCCTCGATGTTATCGATGGCGTCGCCAATGATTTTCGCGACCTCGACGCTTTTGCCGGCGAATGCGCGGAAGCCGCCGCCATGGGTTTCGACGGCAAGTCGCTGATCCACCCCGCCCAGATCGAAGCGGCGAACCGCGCCTTTTCACCGTCGCCCGAGGCGCTGGCCAGGGCCCGCGCGATCCGGGAGGCGTTCGCGCGGCGCGAAAATGCCGGCAAGGGGGTGATTGCGCTGGACGGCCGCATGGTCGAGCGGCTGCATCTGGCGGAAGCCGAGAAACTTCTGGCGAAGGCCGCGATCATCGGCGCATGATGTCGGGCGAAACACGATTCTTCAGGCCCGGCTTTTCACCCAATCACGACAATTAGGCACGACAGATTAGGCACGACAGGATCAATCCATGAAACTCTACCGCTTCCTCACCGGCCCGGACGACGCCACTTTCTGCCACAAGGTGACGGCGGCGCTGAACAAGGGCTGGCACCTGTTCGGCTCGCCGACCTATGGCTTTGACCAGCAGACGAAGTCGATGCGCTGCGGCCAGGCGGTGGTGAAGGATGTCGAAGGCCAGGACTATACAGCCGATACCAAGCTCAGCGACTGGTAGGGAAGGCCAGCAGGCTCTCTCATTCGTCATCCTAGGGCGTAGCGACGCGAAGCGGAGCGCAGACCCTAGGATCCATTCCGTTCTCTCTGCCGAAGGGCGCGGCGGGCCAGAATATAGGGAAATTGCGGTGTCGGGCGGCAGGCGTTCCGTTCTGCACCGCGGGCTTGGTGTTGATGGAATGGCATGGATCCTAGGGTCTACGCGCGTCGCTTCGCTCCTTGCTTCGCCCTAGGATGACGAGGTGCGCTCTCAGCCCGGTGCCGCCTGCTCGGCGGCTTCCTCGATCCGCTCCATGTCGTCGTCCGACAGGCCGAAATGGTGGCCGATCTCGTGGATCAGCACATGGGTGACGATGTCGCCCAGCGTCTCCTCGTTCTCGGCCCAATAGTCGAGGATGGCGCGGCGGTAGAGCGTGACGCGGTTCGGGCCCTCGCCGGTCTGTGGGTTCCAGCGCTCGGCGATGCCGCGTCCCTCGAACAGGCCGAGCAGGTCGAAGGGCGTCTCCAACGACAGGTCGTCCATGATCTCGTCGGTCGGGAACTCGGCGATCTGGATGATGATCTCGCCGGTGAGCTTGCGGAACTCGTCCGGCAGATGGGCGTAGGTCTCCAGCGCCAGAAGCTCCATCTCGTCCATCGACGGAGAAAGCTGGTCGTGCCAGCTGCGGGTCTTGTAGATGCGGGCCATGAACTGTCCTTTGATCCCGGCATATAGGCTTTCGCGCCGATAGAGGCAAATGGGCCGACTGGGCGTCCGCTTTCAGGGTAAAAACTGGAGGAATAAATTCCTTGCGAGTCTGCTTGACTCTTCCGGCCGCCTCTGGAATCTATAAGAACATAACAGGAACAACTGCCGGAAGTGAACGTCATGGCGATAGACGCCGTGGCGCGGGAAACTGTTTTTGCCCTGCGCCGCCAGATCGCGAAGATCGAGGGAACGCTGCCCGAGCGCCTGCAGGCGCCCGCGGGAAGCGCGGCTGGAGCAATTCCAGGAAAAGTGCGAAGCGGTTTTCCGTCCGGAATTGCGGAAAAACAAATATCTCCCCATACCGCCAAATCGGACATGACGATCCTCCGGCGCGGTCTTGCCGTGGCCTCGGCGGACGCCTTCCTGCACACCGGCATTGATCGCCTCGACACCGCCCTTGGCGGCGGCCTGCCCAAGGCGGCGCTCAGCGAAATCCATGGCCTGGAGACCCGCGATGCCGGTGCCGTCGCCGGTTTCGCGCTCTCGCTCGTAAGCCTGATCCTTAAGGAGAAGCAGGGCCTGCCGATCCTGTGGGTCGGCACGGCGGAAATCTTTCACGAGGCCGGCTTGCCCTATGCCAGGGGCCTTCACGCCCTGTTCGGCATCGAGCCGGAGCAATTGCTGTTTTCCGAGGCGCCGAAGCTGCTGGACGCGCTCTGGATCGCCGAGGAAGCGGCCCGCATGACCGCCTTCGCCGCGGTCGTCCTCGAGATCCGCGGCAGCCCGCGGCTTCTCGACCTCACCGCCACGCGCCGGCTGCACGCCCGTGCCCGGAATGCTGGCCGTCCACTGCTTTTGCTGCGCCAGGCCGGCGAGGCCGATCCCACCGCCGCACCCGTGCGCCTCATCGTTTCGGCCGCACCTTCGGCAAGCCGCGAGACGGTCGCCGGGCCGCTCGCCGGCTCGATCGGCCGCCCCGCCTTCAAAGTCGATATCGGCAAGAGCCGCACGGCCCTGCCCGGACAATTCACACTGGAGTGGAACCCCGATGAGCACGCTTTTGCAGAAAGAACAGAGAATTCTGTCGCTGTGGTTCCCGCATCTGGCCGCGGAGCGGATCCTGCGCCAGCGCCTGGGTCGGTCCTGGCGTTCCCGGCCCTCGCATCACCTGCCTCTGGTGATCAGCCATCGCGACAACAACACCCAGCGCATCGCAGCCCTCGACGAGCGGGCTGAGGCGCTGAAGCTGAAGCGCGGCATGGGCATTGCCGATGCCCGCGCCATGCACCCCTCGATCGATGTGGTGGAGGCCGACGCGGAAGCCGACCGCCGCCTGCTCGAAGGCCTTGCCGACTGGTGCGACCGCTACACGCCTTTGGTGGCGATCGACGGCGAGGACGGGCTGTTCCTCGACGTCACCGGCTGCACGCATCTGTTCGGCGGCGAGCGCGCCATGCAGGACGAGATCCTCACCCGCTTCTTCCAGCAGGGCTTCGATGTCCGCGCCGGGCTGGCCTCGACGCCGGGGGCCGCCTGGGCGGCGGCGCGCTTCCATGGCGATCGCATCGTGGCCGGCGGCGAGGAGGAAGCGCTGCTTTCGCCGCTGCCCTTGTCGGCGCTGCGCATCGCGCCGGAGACCCGCGCCGGCCTGGAAAGTGTGGGCCTGTGCACCGCCGGCGCGGTGATGGCAGCACCGCGCGCGCCGCTTGCCCGCCGTTTCGGCGCCACCTTGCTTCTGCGCCTCGACCAGGCGCTCGGCCGCCTAGACGAGGCCGTGTCGCCGCGCCTTCCCGTCGCGCCGCTCTCGGTCGAGCGCCATCTTGCCGAGCCGGTCATGCTCACCGACGATATCGAGCGGCTGGTGAGCCGGCTGGCGATCGCCTTGAAGACCGACCTCGAACGCCGCGGCGAGGGCGCAAGGACGCTGGCGCTGCTTTTCTTCCGCGTCGACGGCGCCGTCAACCGTATCGCCGTCGGCACCTCGCGCCCGATGCGCGAGCCGCGGCTGATCCAGAGGTTGTTCCATGAGCGGCTCACCGCGCTGGAGCAGAATATCGACGCCGGCTTCGGCTTCGACCTCGTGCGGCTGTCCGTGCTGTCGGTCGCCGCCTTCGACCTGATTCAGGGCGACCTGACCGGCGAGGCGGACGACGACGATGCCGACATCGCGCTCTTTGCCGACCGCGTCCGCGCCCGTCTCGGCGAGGCCGCCATGCTGAAGCCGGTGATCGTCGAGAGCCATCTGCCGGAACGGGCCGTCAAAACTGTGCCTTTCGCCGAAGCGCCGCAAAGGCGCGCCCCGGCGGCCGGCCGGGCGGCGCCGCCCCGAACAGCACCGCCGATGACCGTCTATCCGCCGGAGCGGCCGGTGCGCCTGTTCCGCTCGCCCGAACCGATCGAGGTGCCGGCGACCGAGATCCCCGAAGGCCCGCCGATGAATTTCCGCTGGCGGCGCGCGCTCTACCGCGTCGCCCGCGCCGAGGGGCCGGAACGCATCGCCGCCGAATGGTGGCGCCAGCTGCCCGGCGAGGAAGAGGCGCCGACCCGCGACTATTACCGCATCGAGGACAGCGAGGGGCGCCGCTACTGGCTCTACCGCCAGGGTCTCTACAACAGCGCCGCGCAGGCCGCGCCGCCACGCTGGTTCATGCATGGGGTGTTCGCATGAACGCGCTGACCGTCATCCCCTATGCCGAGTTCGGCATCCAGTCGAACTTCTCCTTCCTGCGCGGCGCCTCCAAGCCCGAGGAGCTGGTGGTCACGGCGAAATTCTACGGCTTTGCCTCGATCGGCCTTGCCGACAAGAACACGGTCGCCGGCGTCGTGCGCGCCTGGCAGCAGGCCAAGGTGGAGAAGATGGCCTATCATCCGGGCTGCCGCCTGGTGTTCGGCGACGGCACGCCGGACATCCTCGCCTATCCCCGCGACCGCCAGGGCTGGGGGCATCTCTGCCGCATGCTCACGCAAGCCAATCTGCGCGACGAGAACGAGAAGGGCGCGACGCTGCTCGAGCTTGACGACCTGCTCGAATGGGGCGATCGGATGTCGCTGGCGATCCTGCCCGAGCTGTCGGCAGACGCGAAAGACAATCTGGTATTCATTAGCCGGCTTAAGGATCGCTTCGGCGCGGCGCTCCGTCTTGCCGTGGCGCCGGACTATGGCGGCAATGACCGTTTCCGCATCGAGCAGGCGGCGGCAATGGCCGAGCATGCGCGCGTCCCGCTGATGGCGACCAATGACGTGCTCTACCATGCAGCCGACCGCCGTCCGCTGCAGGACGTGCTCACCGCGATCCGCCTCAACACGCCGGTTTCCGAGGTCGGGCTGGAGCTGATCGCCAATGCCGAGCGTCATCTGAAGCCGCCGCTGGAGATGGCGCGGCTTTTCCGCCGCCAGCCGCAGGCGCTGGCGGAGACGCTGCGTTTCGCCGAGGAGCTCACTTTCTCGCTCAGCGACCTCGAATACAATTATCCGGACGAGCCGACCGAATCCGGACTTGGGCCGCAGGCCGAACTCGAGCGTTTGGCATGTGAGGGGGCGGCAAGGCGCTACCCGGCCGGCGTACCTTCGCATGTCACGCAACGCATCAAAGAAGAACTCGCCCTGATCGAGCGCCTGAATTACGCGCGCTATTTCCTGACCGTCTACGACATCGTGAAATTCGCCCGCAGTCAGGGCATCCTCTGCCAGGGGCGCGGTTCTGCCGCCAATTCGGTCATCTGCTTCTGCATCGGCATCACCGAAGTCGGCCCCGACCGGATCGATGCACTCTTCGAGCGCTTCATCTCCGAGGAGCGCAACGAGCCGCCCGACATCGACGTCGATTTCGAGCATGAACGGCGCGACGAGGTCATTGCCTATATCTACGAGAAATACAGCGCCAAGCGCACCGCCTTGGCCGCCGCCGTCATCAGCTATCGCGGCCGCTCCGCCCTGCGCGAAGTGGCCAAGGCCATGGGCCTGTCGGAAGACGTCAGGAGCGCGCTGTCGAGCACCATCTGGGGCTGGTCGACTTCCGAGCTTGGCGAAAGGGAAGCCAATGCCGGCGGCCTCGACCGCACCGATCCGCTGTCCAGGCAGGTGCTGGAGCGTGCCAACGAGATCATGGGCTTTCCCCGCCATCTTTCCCAGCATGTCGGCGGCTTCGTCATCACCCGCGACCGGCTCGACGAGGTCGTGCCCATCGTCAAGACGGCGATGGAGGAGCGCAAGATGGTCGAATGGGACAAGGACGATCTCGACGCGGTGAAGATCCTCAAGGTCGACGTGCTGGCGCTCGGCATGCTGACCTGCCTGAAGCGCGCTCTGACCTTGCTCACGCAGCATTATCCGCAGGCGCGGGATCCGTTTGGACAGCCCTATGTGCTCGCCACACTTCCGGAAGAGGACAGACGCGTCTACGCCATGATCCAAAGAGCCGATACGCTCGGCGTCTTCCAGATCGAGTCGCGCGCGCAGATGTCGATGTTGCCGCGCCTCAAGCCAAAGAACTTCTACGACCTCGTCATCGAGGTGGCGATCGTGCGGCCCGGTCCGATCCAGGGCGACATGGTGCATCCCTATCTGCGCAGACGACAGGGCAAGGAGAAGGCCGAATACCCCAAGCCTGAGCTGGAAGAGATCCTTGGCAAGACGCTCGGCGTGCCTTTGTTTCAGGAGCAGGCAATGAAGATCGCCATTGTCGCCGGCGGCTTCCGGCCGGGCGAAGCCGACGAACTGCGCCGCGCCATGGCGACCTTCAAGCGAACCGGCACGATCGGCAACTATGAGACGCGGATGGTCGAAGGGATGGTCGAGAAAGGCTATCCCAGGGAGTTCGCCGAGCGCTGCTTCAAGCAGATCGAAGGCTTTGGCGAATATGGCTTTCCCGAAAGCCACGCCGCCTCCTTCGCGCTGCTGGTCTACGCCTCCTGCTGGTTCAAGACCTTTTATCCGGACGTGTTCTGCGCTGCGATCCTGAATTCCCAGCCGATGGGTTTCTACCAGCCGGCCCAGCTCGTGCGCGACGCGCGCGACCATGGCGTCGAGATACGCGAGGTCGACATCAACCATTCCGTCTGGGACTGCACGCTGGAGGCCACCGCCTTCGATCCGTCGCGCATCCTCGAGCGTCACGCCTCGATGCGCGGCGTTATCGAAACGGCGCATGCGGTGCGGCTCGGCTTCCGCCAGATCAAGGGCCTGTCCGAAGAGCGCATGGATACAGTCGTCGCCCAGCGCGGCGACGGCTATCGCTCGGTCAGGGATGTCTGGCTGCGCTCGGGCCTCGATGTCGGCGAGATCGAAAGATTGGCCGAGGCGGACGCCTTCCGCTCGATCGGTCTCGACCGCCGCGCCGCGCTCTGGGAGGTGCGGGCGCTCGACGGCAAGAGCGCCGCCGAGAAACTGCCGCTGTTCGACCAGCCTTCGCTCAATCTGCGTGAGCTGGAGCCGGAAACGAAACTGCCGAAAATGCCGCTCGGCGAGCATGTCGTCCACGATTACCGCTCGCTCGGCCTGTCGCTAAAGGAGCATCCCGTCGCCTTCCTGCGCGAAAGGCTGGATCGCGCCGGCGTCACCCCCAATGCCCGCCTGCCGTCGGTGCGCGATGGCCGCCGCGTCTCTGTCGCCGGCCTCGTTCTGGTCCGCCAGCGTCCCGGCAAGGGCAATGCCATCTTCCTCACGCTGGAGGATGAGAAGTCGATCGCCAATGTGATCATCTGGCCGCGCGTCTTCGACCGTTTCCGCTCCATCGTCATGGGCGCCCGCTTCATCCGCGTCACCGGCAAGCTGCAGCATGAATCGGACGTCATCCACATCGTCGCCGACAGGGTCGAGGATTTGACGTCCTGGCTGAGCGTGCTGCTGGAATCCGCCAATCGACCGGTCATCGAGCATAATCCCGCCGAACGGCCGATGGGATCCGCCGCAAGCCGTGGCCAGCCGGTCCATCAGGATGTCGCGACGCTCTCAAGCGCCGCGCAACAGGTCATGCCGAAAGGGCGGAATTTTCAGTAGGACGATACAGGAAAGCAGACGCCCGACGGCGTGTGCCGTCACGATGCACAACTTGATGTCGGCGGGACAGCATTTCGGATTTCCCCGCTGCAGCGGCCTTATGCAATCACGGACGCCGCCGCCAATCTCGATGGCTTGCGGCATCCTTCCGGAAGTGGTCGTCGGCGTAGGCGCCGTCACGACGGCCCGCTGAGCCGCGGCGGTGGCGTCAGCATGTCCTCGGCCGAGATCGTGCGCGCCTCCGAGGGCAGCATGATCGGGATGCCGTCGCGCACCGGATAGGCGAGCTTCGCCACGCGCGAAACCAGTTCGCTGCGCTCGGGGTCCCAGGTCAGCGGCCCCTTGGTCAGCGGGCAGGCCAGCAATTCAAGAAGCTTCGGGTCGACCTCGGCCTTCCGTCCGTCCCGTCCGTCCGTCATGGAACTCACCCCCGTGTCGGCAAACTATTGCAGGCTCGGCCCAAACTCATCGTCCTCGCGCGCCAGCGTCATTTCGGTGATGGCGATCAGCGTCTCGGCGCGCGTCTTCAGGTCCGGCGCTTCCAGGAGCGCCTGCTTCTCGGCCGGTCCATAGGGCGCCATCATCGACAGCGCGTTGACCAGCATGCCGTTTTCGGCGCGGCTGACGCTCTCCCAATCGGCCTCCAGATCGTTGGCCTGCAGATAGGCGCGAAACGCCTTGAGCAGCGCCGGCCGGTCGACGTCGGCGCCGGCTGGATCTTCCTCGAGATCGGCGAGAAACGGCATGATCTTGCACTGCCGGAACGGCGCCTTTGCCGCGAGCTCCTGCACGATGCGGAACCGGCACACGCCCTGCAGCGAGATCAGATAGCGGCCGTCGCCCGTTTCGGCGAGCGAGATGATGCGTCCGGCGCAACCGACGCTGCACAGCTCCGGCTCGCCGTCGTCGCGCAAAGCGCCGTCGAGGCTCGGCTGGATCATGCCGATCAGCCGGGAGCCGGCCATCGCCTGGTCGATCATCTGCAGATAGCGCGGCTCGAAGACGTTGAGCGGCATGCGGCCGCCGGGCAGAAGCAGCGCGCCGGCGAGCGGGAACACCGGGATTGCCGACGGCAAATCCTTGGCAAGCCGGTAGAGTGCGTTACCGACGCGCACCGCAACCCTCCCAAAGCAACGCCGGCAAGCGCATCACCTGCAATCTCCTCTCGCCCGGCAACTCGTCTTCGTTTGGCGGCGAACCGCCAGCCTGCCCTTATCTGGCGCTGGCGCTCCGCCGCTCAAGCCTGCCGGCCTCGACAGCCGGCAAAAAATTCGGGGCAATTCCGAAAAATCAGCGATTTCGGCCCGGAATTGCGCAAAGAACAAGCCTAGAGCAATTCCAGGAAAAGTGTGAAACGGTTTTCCGTCCGGAATTGCGTCAGAACAACATGACAGCGCGAATCCGTGAAACGCCGAAACCGCTCTACGAGAACAGCAGCGACGAGAGCTTGCGGCGTGCCGCGAGCGTCGCCTCGTCGGTCATTCCCCACGCCTCGAAGAACTTCAACAGCTGCGCCCTGGCGCCGTCGTCATTCCAGCTCCGGTCGGCCTTGACGATCGCCAGCAGATTGTCGGCGGCCGCATTGCGCTCGCCGCGGGCGTTCTGGATCATCGCCAGGTCGAAGCGCGCCTGATGGTCGGCGGGGTTGGCGGCGAGCCGGCGCTCGAACTCGGCCGGATTGCCGAGCGCCGCCGCTTCCGCCGCCAGCGTCATCTTGGCGCGCAGCGCCGCCAGTGCCGGCGCGTCCTTCTTGTCGTCGGGCGCCCGGGCGAGCACCGCTTCGGCGCCTTCCGCGTCGCCGGCATCGAACAGGATCTCGCCCAGCCCCGCGATCGCCTCAAGCGTCTCGGGCGCCTGCTCGAGGATCGCCTCGTAAATGTCGGCCGCGGTCTGCACGTCGCCGGCCGTGCGCGCCTCGGCCGCGGCGGCAAGCGCGTCCGCGATCTGCGGCGCGCCGCCGGCCTTGCCGCCGACCTTCTGGATGAATTGGGTGATCTGGCTTTCGGGGATAGCGCCCATGAAGCCGTCGACAGGCTGGCCGTCCTTGAAGGCAATGACCGCGGGGATCGACTGAATGCCGAGCTGGCCGGCGATCGAGGGATGATCGTCGATGTTCATCTTGACCAGCTTGACCTTGCCGCCCGCGGCCTGCACCGCCTTTTCGAGCTGCGGCGTCAGCTGCTTGCAGGGGCCGCACCATGGCGCCCAGAAGTCGACCAGCACCGGCTGGCGGCGCGATTCCTGGATGACGTCGGCGGCGAAGGTGGCTGTTGTCGTCTCCTTGATCAGGTCGGCCGCCGCCGGCGCGTCGCCCAGCGAAACCTTGGGGCGATCGCCGCCGCCATATTGCACGGTCTGGGCGTACTGGCCGCCATTGCCGCCAAACGCGCCGCTATAGGGATTGTTGTCGCTCATCGTGTCGCCCTTTCGGTCGCGCTCTCAGGCGTCGGTGCCCAGCGCGTTATTGTCGGATTTCGGAACCGCCTTCCATGTGGCGATCAAGCCCCGACTTTCAAGATTATGAGACTTTCAGGATAACAGGATCATGGCCGGTTGCCTCGACGAATCTGATCAGGTCGGCGGCGGCGATCGAGGTCGTCGCCTCATTGGTCAGCGGATGGCCGTTGATAACGTCATGGCTCATCAATGCCTGGTCGAGCACCACCTTGACCTTCCCTTCGGTGTCGTTGATCAGGCCGAAGACGGTGACCGCGCCGGGGATGACGCCGAGCAGTTCCATCAGCATCTCCGGCTTGCCGAACGACACCCGGCTGGCGGCGCCGATCAGGTGGTGGATCTGCTTCAGGTCGACCGCGGCGTCTTCTTCAACGGTGACGAGGAAATAATTGTCCTTCTTGTCCTTGAAGAACAGGTTCTTGGTGTGGCCGCCGGGAATCTCGCCGCGCAGGGTTTGCGAATCGGCGACCGTGAACAGCGGCGGGTGCCTGACCGTCGAGACGGAAATGCCAAGATCGGCAAGAAATTCGTTGAGCTCGGCTTCGGTCTTCGGCATCGGTCCTCGCGCGATCGAACAGGGCTCATGCCGTTTACGGCCAACCGTGCCATCGGGGCAAGGCCGCCGGAGCACTTCCAGGAAAACGGCTTTGCCTGCGGGATTTGCGATCGGTCCGCTTCGGCGCCGGTTCGATGCTTTCGATGCGAACGTCGCCGCGGGAAGAAATTCGCTCCAAAAAGACCGTCATTTCCCTGTTGCAATCGCCGCGCTCTTCGGCCATATAGGCGCGGCTTGCGGCCCAAGGCCGCGCGAGCGGGTGTAGCTCAGGGGTAGAGCACAACCTTGCCAAGGTTGGGGTCGGGCGTTCGAATCGCCTCACCCGCTCCATTTCCTCACCGAGGATCAAGCAAACGAAAGCCGCGGTCTCCGCGGCTTTTTCGTTTTCTAGGCGTTGAAATTGCACGACCCAGAAGCGGCCAGGAAAGTCAGGTTGCCGCGATTGCCAGTTCGCCGATTGATGTACCGTCAACCGCCTCATCGCCGTGATCGCTCTATTCTGTCCTAGTTTAGGGCAGCGGCTCTTTTCGTTCCTCCATGCGCCTGAGGAGAACCGATGCCAGAGACAGGTGATCCAGGCAGCGATCGATAGGATCTGAGGCAATGTCATGCCCGCGAGGGTTGCGGATGGCCGACATCACGCCCGCGAATATGAACTTAAACCCATCTGCTCATCAATGTCGCTCGACGTTGCCAGGTTGGTGAGCTTGATCTTTGGAGCGGCCTCCGCAAACGCTGCCATCATCAGCTTGTAACCGCTATCATTTATGCCGGAGAGCTTTTTTACCTGAATGTCCAGGTACTTGAATGCCTCAAAGGTGGCCTGCGAATAATGGCCGTTGTCAAACAGCTTCACAGAGACCCCGGCGATCTCCGGGTGAATGTTGCGCTCATCGAATGGATGGACGCCCCGACTCTCAGTAACTGAAGGTTGGCCGACATTTTTCGCCGCTCGTGCGATCCTCTCGAAGAGCGTCAGCGCCTCGCTCATGGATAGAGGTTAGCCTTAATGCTCCTGAAGATAGCGTCATAGGTCTCCTGCGTTCCCTCCGCGGGCAGATTGATTTCGACGCGGACTGTGAGAGCTATATCACCTTTCTGCGTCTTCGGAGGGAGGGGCGAAGGGTCCTGTTCAAAGACCTGATCCTGTGCCTTCTGCTCAGCAGGCCTAGCCTTCTTGGGGGAACTCTTCGGTTTTGTGGTGATAGCCGACTTTGTCTTCGGAGTCGGCTGGCTCTGCTCCGCCATATACCCAGCGAGTTCCCGCAGAGCGATGAACACGCCCGCCTGACGGCTCCCGATAACGTCGCTAGTCTTGTCGGCGCTGCGAAAATAACTGATCAGCTGATCCTTGTTCATCGTCCAAGCATCATCGCCGCGCAGTTCGAATAGGTCCGCGTATGCCTTCTTTACTATGCCTGAAAACGACGACTGGAACTCGCTCTCGTCATGCTTGGTCATTGCATCATGACCGACGTCAGTTCGCTTCCCCTGCTCGTCGATTAAGCCCAGGAACTGAAGCACGTTAATAACGTAGCTCTCGTTCTTCGACGCTAACCCGAGCTTCTTGACAGTGTCAGAAGTCACCGTCGTCGGGAAACTCTTCCGGAGAAAGCCAATCATCTGAGTGATGTTGCCAGCGCCGGAGATGTACGGATGACTTGCCATGTTCGCCCCACAAGATTACCCAAGCTATTGATCAACTGACTCGCGCGTCGGGTCAATGCCCGAGCGGTTCGCCGATCGGGCCAATGCCGCAATTGGCGGGCAGGCTAGCCATTCGCCGGTCCCATTCGCCGGCGTCGCTTGAAGACGTCCGGCCTTCGGGGAACAGATCGGCGCGGCGCATCGGCGATTCAACCCCAGATCACATCGGATAACGTTTGCGTGCCACTCCATTTCAACGCCGCGGCGGTTTCTATATCTCCTCCCTGGGCCGAGAACCGCCGGCGGTGGATGGCCTGCACCGCGACACGACGCGACCGGACGGCCCGTTTCGGAAAAAGCGGCTTTGCCGCTTCCTCCATCACGAGGAGATGTCATCATGCGTTCTTTCAACCCTAAAATCATCGCGGCCGCCTCGATCTTCGCGGCCATACCGCTTTCGAGCGCCTATGCCGTGCACCGCCACAATAGAGCGGCGGTCGACACCATGACCACGGCGTCGGTGCCGGCGGACCCGGAAGCGAGAGCCGCGACGGAGCAACTGCTTGGCGTGAAACAAGGCATCCGCACGGCCAGGCAGGCCGGCAAGATCACACAGCACCAGGCCCGCGAGCTGATGCGGCAGGCGGATGCCATCCAGCCCACCCGAGGCCGTTCGGCGATCGCACAGATCAATGAGCTGGACCAGCGGCTTCAGGACTCCACCGGCCAGGGGACCTACATAGGCAGCGGTGGGGACGGGGGCTATTACCCGAACGGCTGACCGCCTGCATGAGCGATGCGATGCGGCAATCCTGGAGCAATTCCGGGAAGGCTGGTCGCGATCCCGCCCGGCGCCGTCGCCTTCGGCCCCGGGTCGCATGACAACAAGGACCTGAAGCGCCCGGTGTTTCGCAAGATCGCCGAGCCGCTTCACGCTTCACCGCTGCCGTCACCGATCACGCAACTACGCCAGCCGCGCCCGCGTCGTCCGCGGTGTCGCCAGCAACAGGCTGGTCTCGCTGCCCGTTATGCCGGGGATCAGCCGGATGCGGCGCAGCACCGCGTCGAAATCCGTCAGCGTGGCGGTGCCGAGCTCGACCACCAGGTCCCAGCGGCCGTTGGTGGTGTGGATGGTCGAGACCTCGGCGAGGCCGCCCAGCGCCTTGACGACGCGGTCGGCGGCGTGGCCTTCGATCTCGATCATCATGACGCCGCGTATCTTCTGATCGACCGCGTCGGCGCGCAGCACCACTGTGTAGCCGATGATCTCACCGGATTTTTCCAGCCGCTCCATGCGCGCCCGGACCGTGGCGCGCGAGACGCCGAGATCGACGGCAAGGTCGGAGATGCTGCGCCGCGCATCGTGCCGCAGTAGCGTGACCAGTCTTTCGTCGAGCGCATCCATGACTTTCCATTTCGATCAAATCATCTGACCAGTATGCTAGATTAATCTTCTCGAAATGCCAATTTTCGCTGTTCGAACCGCCAGCGGCTGGTGGTTCACTCCTTCGATCAATCGCAAGGTGAGAAAAATGCGCTGCAGGATCGTCGGCGCGCCGGTGCAGGACGGCGCAGGCAGGATGGGATGCGAGATGGGGCCGAGCGCGCTGCGCACGGCAGGCCTGGTCTCGGTGCTGGCCGAGCTCGGCCACGAGGTCGAGGACTGGGGCGCGGTCGAGAAGGCCGCCGCGCGTCCGGTGGTGCATGGCAATCTCGCGCTGAAGGCGCTGCCGGAGATTTCCGCCTGGACGGCGGCGATCGCCGAGACCGCCTACGCAGCTTCGCGGGACGCCATGCCGATCTTCCTCGGCGGCGACCATTCGATCTCCGCCGGCACGGTGTCGGGCGTGGCGCGCCGCGCCGCCGAGCGTGGCCGGCCGCTCTTCGTGCTGTGGCTCGACGCGCATCCCGATTTCCACACGCTCGACACCACCACCAGCGGCAATCTGCACGGCGTGCCGCTCGCCTATGCCAGCGGGCAGGCGGGTTTCCAGGGCTATTTCCCGGATCTGCCGCAAGCGGTCGACCCGGCCCGAATCTGCGCCATCGGCCTGCGCAGCGTCGACCCGGCCGAGCGCCGCGCGCTCACTGAAGCCGGCGTCACCGTCCACGACATGCGCGCCATCGATGAGCACGGCATCGCGCCCTTGCTGCGCGCCTTCCTGGCCCGCGTCGAGAAGGAGAACGGCCTCCTGCATGTCAGCCTCGACGTCGATTTCCTCGACCCTTCGATCGCGCCGGCCGTCGGCACCACCGTTCCCGGCGGCGCCACCTTCCGCGAGGCGCATCTGGTGATGGAGATGCTCTCCGACTCAGGCCTGGTCTCGAGCCTCGACCTGGTCGAATTGAATCCGTTCCTCGATGAGCGCGGCCGCACCGCGACCCTGATGGTCGACCTCGCCGCCAGCCTGATGGGCCGCCGCATCATGGACCGACCGACCCGCAGCCATTCCGGAAGCCTCTGATCATGACCCAGCCTTCGCGCCTTGCCATCGTTCCCTTCGTCAGCGTCGACCGCATGATGAAGCTGGTGCTCGCCATCGGCGTCGAGCGTTTCCTCACCGAGCTCGCCGCCTATATCGAGGAGGATTTCCGCCGCTGGGAGCTGTTCGACAAGACGCCGCGCATCGCCTCGCACAGCCATGACGGCGTCATCGAGCTGATGCCGACCAGCGACGGCAAGATGTACGGCTTCAAATATGTCAACGGCCATCCGAAGAACATGCGCGAGGGCCGCCAGACCGTCACCGCCTTCGGCGTGCTCGCCGATGTCGGCTCCGGCTATCCGATGCTACTCACCGAAATGACCATCCTGACGGCGCTGCGCACGGCGGCCACCTCGGCGGTGGCGGCAAAATACCTGGCGCCCAAGGACAGCCGAGCCATGGCCATCATCGGCAACGGCGCCCAGTCCGAGTTTCAGGCCATCGCCTTCAAGGCGCTGCTCGGCATCGACCGGCTGCGGCTCTACGACATCGACCGCTCGGCCTCGGAAAAATGCGCCCGCAACCTCGCCGGCAAGGGCTTCGACATCACCATCTGTTCGACCGGGCAGGATGCCGTGGAAGGCGTCGACATCATCACCACGGTGACGGCCGACAAGCAGTACGCCACCATCCTCACCGACAACATGGTCGGGGCCGGCGTCCACATCAACGCGGTCGGCGGCGACTGCCCCGGCAAGACCGAGCTCCACCGCGACATCCTGTTGCGCTCCGACATCTTCGTCGAGTTCCCGCCGCAGACGCGCATCGAGGGCGAGATCCAGCAGCTCGACGCCGACCATTCGGTGACCGAGCTGTGGCAGGTGATGACCGGGAAGGCCGAGGGCCGCAAGACGCCGGAGCAGATCACGCTGTTCGATTCCGTCGGCTTCGCCACGGAAGATTTTTCCGCGCTGCGCTATGTCCGCAACCAGCTCCAGGCCACCGGCCTCTATGAAGAGCTCGACCTGCTCGCCGACCCCGACGAGCCGCGCGACCTGTTCGGCATGCTGGAGCGGGCGGCCATGCAGCCGGCGGCGTAAGCCAACCGCATAGGGCGCCCCCCTCTCCGTCCGCTGCGCGGACACCTCTCCCCCGCCTTTGGCGGGGGCGAGGAACCCAAGCCTTGCAAGGCCGCGCCGTTAGCGATTGGCGTTTCCTCGCCCCCGCAAAGCGGGGGAGAGGTGGATCGGCGCGCAGCGCCGAGACGGAGCGGGGGGCTGCGCCAACGTCGACGATTAAACAACACTACCGCCGCGCCGCGCAGCTTTCCCTCTCCACCAGCACCGGCGCCAGCACCTCGCGCCTTGAAGGCGCTTCCGGCTCGCCCAGCCTCTCGAGCAGCAGGCTCACCGCCAGCGTGCCGATCTTTTCCACCGGCTGCGCGATCGTCGTCAGCGGCGGCCAGGTGGTGACGGCATAGGGGATGTCATCGAAGCCGATCATCGACATGTCGTCGGGAACGTGCATGCCCCGCGAGCGCAGCAACGTCAGCGCGCCCATCGCCATCAGGTCGTTGCAGGCAAACAGCGCGGTTATCTCGGGCGCCTGCACCATCAGCCGCTCCATAGCCAGGCGGCCGCCGGCGAAATGATAGTCGGAATCGACGATCGACGAGGCCGGCAGCTCCATGCCTGCTTCGCCAAGCGCGCGGGCAAAACCGCGCAGGCGGGCCGGGCTGGAGCTCGAATCGCGCGGGCCGCCGATGACGCCGATCTTCTTGTGGCCGAGCCCGGCCAGGTATTTGCCGGCGAGATAGCCGCCATGCTCGTGGTCGACCAGCACCGAATCGACATTGACCGACTGGATCTCGCGGTCGAGCAGCACCGCAGGCACGCTGGGCAACAGGCGGGCGAAGACCCGCGCATGGTCGGACGAGCCGGCGAAGATCAGCCCGTCGATCTGCTTGGCCATCAGCACCGAGAGATAGCGCTCCTCCTTCTCGGCATTGCCGTCGGAGTTGCACAGGATCACCGTGTAGCCGGAGACGAAGCCCGCATCCTCGATCTGCCGCGCGACGCTGGCGAAGAACGGGTTGGAATTGTCGGGGAGAAGCAGGCCGATGGTCTTGGTCTCGCCGCGCCGCAGACTCCGCGCCACAGAGTTCGGGCTGTAGCGCAGCGCGCTGATTGCGGCGCGCACCCGCTCAGCCGTTTCCGGCTCGACGTGGCGCGTGTGGTTCATCACATGCGAGACGGTGGCGACGGACACCCCCGCATGGCGCGCGACATCTGCGATCGTCGTCATAGCCGTTCCCCTCAGCGGATTTTCCGCAACAGCCTCTCCCGGTACGCGTCTAGGATGACCGCGAGCACGATGACAAGGCCAATCACGATCGGTTTGAAATTGTCGCCGACGCCGAGCAGCTGCAATCCGGTGGAAAGCACCTGCAGGATGCAGGCGCCGACCAGCGTGCCGATGATCGAGCCTTTGCCGCCGCTGAGGCTGGTGCCGCCGATGATGACGGCGGCAATGGCGTTGAGCTCGTAGCCGACGCCGGCGATCGGGCTGCCGATGTTGAGGCGCAACAGATAGACCATGGCCGCGATGCCGGCGGTCAGCCCGCTGATAGTGAAGGCGGCGACCTTGTAGAAATCCGGATTGTGACCCGACAGCCGCACCGCCTCGTCATTGGTGCCGACAGCGAAGATCATGCGGCCGAAGACGGTGAGGCGAAGCACGAACCAGCCGGCCGCGATCACCAGCACCGCCACCAGGAAGATCGACGGCAGGAAGCCGCCGATGATGAGGTTGCCGAAATCTACAAAACTCTGCGGCAGGCCGGTGATGGTCGAGTTGTCGCTGACGACGCGCGCGGCGCCCGCCGCCATGTTGAGCATGCCCAGCGTGACGATGAAGGAGGGGATCTTCCAGCGTGTGGAGATCCAGCCATTGAGGAAGCCGCAGGCTGCGCCCGTCGCCATGCAGGCCAAAAGCGCCAGCGTGATCGCCACGGCCGGCGACAGGCTCTCGTTGATCATCACGGTGGCGCCGACCACGGTGCACAGCGCCAGCACCGAGCCGACCGAAAGGTCGATGCCGCCGGTGAGGATGACGAAGGTCATGCCGGCCGCCAGCACCGTGTTGATGGCGATCTGCACGAAGATCTTCAGCGCGTTGCCGGAGGTGGCGAAATAGGGGGCGGTGGCCGAGAAGAACAGCGTGATCAGCACCAGCGCCAGGAGCACGCCGGCATCGCGCACGAGGAAGCGCAGGAATTTTGCCCGGCCTGGAGAAACAGGCGCCGCAACGGCTGCTTCGGTCGTCTCGCTCATGGCCGCACATACTCCTGATAGGCGAGCGACAGGATCCGCTCCTGGTCGAAGTCGGATCGCGCCACTTCGCCGACGATCCTGTTCCTGGAAAAGACGATGATGCGATGGCACATGCCCATCAATTCAGGGAGGTCGGAGGACACCATGATGATGCCTTTCCGCTGCGCCGCCAGCATCCACAGAAGCTGGTAGATCTCGCGCCGCGCGCCGATGTCGACGCCGCGCGTCGGCTCGTCGAGGATCAGCGTCGAGGTGCCGCGGAACAGCCATTTCGCCAGCACCACCTTCTGCTGGTTCCCGCCGGAGAGATTGCGCACCGCCTGCTCGATCGAGCTCGCCTTGACGCGCAGCTGGCCGACGAGATCGTTCGCGGCGGCGGCCTCCGTCCTTCGGTTGAGCAGCCCGTTGCGCGAAACCTTGCTGAGATCGGTGATGGTGATGTTCCTGTCGACGGCCATGTCGAGCAGCAGGCCCTGGCCCTTGCGGTCCTCGGTAAGCAGGCTCAAGCCATGCCGCACCGCATCCTTGGGTGCGGCGATCGCCACCGGCTTGCCGTCGATCTCGACGACGCCGTCGAGCTTCGGGTCGGCGCCGAACAGCGCGCGCATAGCCTCGGTGCGGCCGCTGCCGACAAGGCCGGCGACGCCGAGGATCTCGCCATGGCGCACGGCGAAGGAAATGTCCGGAGTGGAGGCGTCGCGCTTCAGATTGGCGACGCTGAGCGCGACTTTGCCGGGCACGATCGAGGCGTCGAAACCGAATTCGTCGGCGATGTCGCGGCCAATCATCATGCGCACGATATCCGGCACGGAAAGGCCGTGAAGATCGCGCGTCGCGACCAGCCTGCCGTTGCGCAGCACGGTCACCCGGTCGCCGATCTCGAACACCTCGTGCAGCCGGTGCGAGATGTAGATGATGGTGACGCCCTTGGCCTTCAGCCGCTTGATGATGGAAAACAGCCGCTCGATCTCAGGTGGCGTCAGCGTCGCCGTCGGCTCGTCCAGCACCAAGAGCTTCGAGTCGTAGCTCAGCGCCTTGGCGATCTCGACCAGCTGCATCTGCGCCACGCCCAGCGCCTCGACCCTGGTGCGCGGATCGATGTCGAGGCCGACTTCCTTGAGCAGCGCCACGGCGCGGCTGTTGAGCGCCTTGCGGTCGACGATGCCGAAGGCGCGGCGCGGCAGGCTTTCCAGCATCAGATTCTCGGCGATGCTGAGATAGGGCAGAAGATTGAGCTCCTGATGCACGATGCGGATGCCGCTCTGCTGCGCATCATGCGGCGTCTTCGGCTGGTAGGGCTCGCCGTTGAAGGCGATTCTGCCCGAATCCGGCTGGTAGATGCCGGCGAGCAGCTTGATCAGCGTCGACTTGCCGGCGCCGTTCTCGCCCAGGATGATATGGGTCTCGCCGCGCGCGATCGAGAGCGACACGTCGCTCAGCGCGACGGCGCCGGGAAAGATTTTTCCGACCCTTTCAAGAGAGAGAATCGCATCCATGGGCGGCAGAATCCTAAACCGTGCCCGTCGGCGACGACAGCGGCGGGTGCTCCGTCACCGCCGCCGGAACTGGCGGCGGCGGTGACGAGAGAGACAAAGCCTGGCGCCGGAAGGGAGCGCCGGCGGCCCGGCTCGCCTCATGCGGTGACCAGCTTGACGTCGGTCTTGACCCAACCGGAGAATTTCTCGCCGGCTAGCTCGCGCAAACCATAATCGATGCCCATCGCCGCCATCTTGGCGCCATACTGCTCGACGGTGGCGAGCATCTTGCCTTCCTTCAGCAGCGGACCGACGGCCGGGATGTTGTCGAAGCCGACAACCTTGATCTGGCCGGACTTGCCGGCAGCGTCGATCGCCTTGACGACGCCGAGCGCCATGGAATCATTCGCCGCCATCACGCCCTGGATGTCGGGATGCTGGGTGAGGAAGTTGGTCATCAGCGTGTTGGCTTCTTCGGTCTCCCAATGCGCGGTCTTGGAGTCGAGCAGCTTCAGCTTGTACTCCTTCACCGAATCGTCGAAGCCGAGCTTGCGCTGCTTGGCATTGTCGGCCTCGGGATTGCCCTCGAGGATGACGACCTTGCCGCCCTTGCCCAGCGCCTTGCCGAGCGCGTCGCCGGCGAGCTTGGCGCCGGCGCGGTTGTCCGGACCGAAGAAGGCGAGGTCGATGCCGGCCTTCTTCTTGGCCTCGGCGTCGAGCGCGACGTCGATGTTGATGACCTTGATGCCGGCCTTCAGCGCCTTGGCGATCGGCGTGACCATGGCTTTCGAATCTGCCGGCGCCACAACGATGATGTTGTAGTTCTGGGTGATGAAGTTCTCGATGGCGTCGACCTGGGCGGCGAAGTCGCGCTCGTCCTTCATGCCGACTGCGGCGAAATCGAACTTGTCCTTGTTCTTGGCCGCATACTCCTCCGCACCGGCCTGCATCTGCTTGAAGAACTCATTGGCTAAAGACTTCATCACCAGGCCGACCTTCGGCTTGTCGGCGGCGAGGACCGGGCCGAGCGGCAGAGCCAGCGCGCCGGCGGCCAAGGCGCTGGTCTTCAGGAACTGGCGGCGTGAGAACGGGCCAAGCCCATGCGTGTTCGAAATCCTGCTCATGATCTCCTCCACTTGATTGAGCCGTAATCGGTTACGTAACCGATTACGTGGCAAAGTAGATTGCTATTTTATCAGATGTCAACGTCGAGGGTAAGGACGGGAGCGGCACCGGCGCCGAAGCTGCCGATCTCCCCTTGCGGGGGAGATGTCCGGCAGGACAGAGGGGGCGCGAAGGAACGCGGCCTATAACTTCCTCAATCCAAGGGCGGCGCCACCAGCGAGCGACGCGGCGCAGACCTGTGCCGCGCCCTACGAGCGTAGCGTGGTGCAGAATTCCGATATGCTTGCACTAGCCTGATCGAGCTAAAGAAACCGAATGCTGAGATGCCGGCGGGACAGCACCCCCCTCTGGCCTGCCGGCCATCTCCCCCGCAAGGGGGGAGATTACGCGTTTTGCGGTTTTCTTACCGCCAGCCCAGCGCCGGCGCGACGTGCTTCAGGATCGACTCGATGACATGGGCGTTGTAGTCGACGCCCAGCTGGTTGGGCACGGTGAGCAGCAGCGTGTCGGCCTCGGCGATCGCCTCGTCCTCCTTGAGTTGCTCGACCAGCTTGTCCGGTTCAGCGGCATAGGTGCGGCCGAACACGGCGCGCTTTTCCGGCTCGATATAACCAAAGTGGTCCTCGCCCTCGCTGCCGCCGAAATAGGCGCGGTCCATGTCGTTGACGAGAGCAAAAATGCTGCGGCTGACCGAGACGCGCGGCTCCCTGGCATGGCCTGCTTCCTTCCAGGCGGCGCGGTAGGCTCTTATCTGCTTGGCCTGCTGGACATGCAGCGGCTCGCCGGTCTCATCGAACTTCAGCGTCGAGCTTTGCAGATTCATGCCGAGCTTGGCCGCCCACACGGCGGTGGCGTCGGTGGCCGCGCCCCACCAGATGCGTTCGCGCAGGCCCGCCGAGAAGGGCTCGAGCCTCAACAGGCCGGGCGGGTTGGGGAACATCGGCCGCGGATTGGGCTGGGCAAAGCCTTCGCCGCGCAGCAGGTCGAGGAAGATCTCCGAATGCCGGCGCGCCATGTCGGCGTCGCTCTTGCCCTCTTCCGGCACGTAGCCGAAATAGCGCCAGCCGTCGATCACCTGCTCGGGCGAGCCGCGGCTGATGCCCAACTGCAGACGCCCGCCGGCAATCAGGTCGGCAGCACCCGCGTCCTCGGCCATATAGAGCGGGTTCTCGTAGCGCATATCGATGACGGCGGTGCCGAGCTCGATACGCTTGGTCTTGGCGCCGGCGGCGGCAAGCAACGGAAACGGCGAGGCGAGCTGCCGGGCAAAATGGTGGACGCGGTAATAGGCGCCGTCGGCGCCGAGTTCCTCGGCCGCGACCGCGAGGTCGATCGACTGCAGCAGCGCGTCTGCGCCCGAGCGCGTGCCCGATTGCGGCGAGGGCGACCAATGCCCGAACGACAGAAATCCGATTTTCTTCATTGGCTCCGTTCCTGCTGGAGCGGCCGTCGACCGCTTAAAACTTCTTGTTGCTCCAGCAGATAGCCAGGGCAGTGCCGCGATACAACGGACACCGAACGGATACAGTCCGTCAATGAGTTCATCGAAATGTCCGGTCCCGACCTCGCCTCACGCGGGACCAGATCGGATCATCTGCGGCATTTTCGCCGGCGCCGCAGCGCTGTATCGTTCTCACCGACCGATGATTCCCCAGCATTGGACGAAGCCTTGATGCATGGCCTGACACCTATATTTTCCACCGTGACGGCCTCGTTCCTGGCCTCCTTCGTCGAAGTGGTCGAAGCCTTCACCATCGTGCTCGCCGTCGGCGTGACGCGCAGCTGGCGCCCGGCGCTGACAGGCGCGGCGCTGGCGCTCGCCCTGCTGGCGGCGCTGGTGCTTGTTTTCGGGCCGCTTCTGGCGCTCGTCCCCATCACCGCCCTGCAATTCGTGGTCGGCGTGCTTTTGATCCTGTTCGGCATGCGCTGGCTGCGCAAGGCGATCCTGCGCAGCGTCGGCGTCATCGCACTGCATGACGAGGAGCAGGCTTTTTCCAAGGAGACGGCCGCCTTGCAGCGGCAGGCCAATGACCGCCGCGCCGACTATCGGGCGGCCGTCGCGTCGTTCAAGGCGGTGCTGCTCGAAGGCGTCGAAGTGGTGTTCATTGTCATCGCCGTCGGCGCCGCGCATGGGCAGACGCTTTATGCCGGCCTCGGCGCGCTGGCGGCCTTCCTGCTGGTGATGCTGATCGGCCTTGCCGTGCACCGGCCGCTGGCGCGTGTGCCCGAGAATGCGCTGAAATTCGTCGTCGGGCTGATGCTGACCAGCTTCGGCGTGTTCTGGACCGGCGAGGGCCTCGGCGCCGAATGGCCGGGCGCCGACCTCGCTCTGCTCGCCATCTTCGCCGTCATTGCCGTTACATCCTTCGCCATTATGCGCTGGTTGCGCGGCGCTTACCCGGCACCCGCCGAAGGGGTAGTCCGATGACCGTGATCCGTCTCGTCCTCAAGGAACTCGTCGGCATGTTCGTCGACGACGGCAGCCTTGCGTTGCTGGCGCTGATCCTGATCGCGCTGATCACCGCCGCGGTAAAGCTTCTGACGCTGCCGCCGCTCGTCGGCGGCTTCCTGCTTCTCGCCGGCTGCCTGGCAATTCTCCTGCAGAGCACCTGCCGCGCCGCGCGCGGCAAGGCGCGTTGATCGGCGTTCATTTTCTGGGAAATCAGCGCAAACGCAGGAGACTGGCGGAAGCTTCACAACCTCGTCATCCACGGGCGGAGCGACGCGAAGCGGAGCGCAGACCCGAGGATCCATTCCGTGACCTTGGTCGAGGAAAGCAGCGGAGCAGAATTCTGCATCGTGGCAACGCCTCGACGTCACGGAATGGATTCTATGGTCTGCGTGCGTCGCTTCGCTCCTTGCTCCGCCATAGAATGACGACCTGACAAGCGCGTCAGCCAATCTCCAACGTATGCCGCCTGCCAAGGCAGACAGAGCCGTCGGTCATTCTGTACCGGAAACTAATAGACCGTGAAAAGCGTCGGCAGGTCCCCGCTGAGACGCAAATATTCGACCGCCTCGATCACAGGAAACAAAGCCAGGAAATAGAGCCCGTCGCGAAACGTGTTCCGCAGCGCGCCCGTCGAGAACAGCCACTGCGCCTCGTCGCGGTAAAGCAGCGGATTCGGCCAGAAGGACGGCGTGCGTTCGGCGTAGGCCGCGTAAGCCGGACCGAATTTGCCGGCGAGATATTCGGCCTCCTTGCGCGCGGTGAAGCGGAAGACGAGGAAGCTTGCCAGGCCGAGCATTCCAGCCGCCAGCACCGAACCGAACATCAGTCCGATGCCGGCCGCGCCGACAGTTGAAAAGAAATAGAGCGGGTTCCGGGTCATCGAGAACGGGCCGGACACGATCAGCTCGTCATTCTTCCTGCCACCGACGAAGAGGATGCTCCACAGCCGGCCGAGGAAGCAGATCAGCACCATCGCGAAGCCGATCGTCTCCACGACTTCGTGCCCGTCCGACCCTTCGGCCAGGGCCGGCTTGCTGAACAGGAGCAGGATGATGGCAAGCACGGCGGCCACCTGCACGACGATCAGCCGCTTGTGCTGGTCGAACGCTTTCGGCGCCGATTTGAGAGACGTGTAGGCCATTCCTTCTCACCGCTCCGGCGCCGGCAAGGGCACCAAGGCTTCTCTAGCTTCTCTGCCGCGTGATGGCGAGGCCCCGCGGATGTTTTTGGCCGACCTTACGAATTTGTAAGGGCGCGGACAGGCTGCGGTGAATTCGCCTGCCTAGCCTGACGATCGCCGCCGAACGCAATTTTTCGGGCGCGAATGGAAACGGAAATTGCCATGACCGCAATCATTGAACACGACTCCGAATTGAACCGGGTTCCGGACGTCGCCATCGACTTCTGGCTGATCAAGATCATGGCGGTGACCATGGGCGAGACGGCGGCCGATTATCTCGCCGTCAATCTTGGCCTCGGCCTTACCGGCACGTCGCTCATCATGACCGGTGTTCTGATTGTCGCGATCGCCCTGCAATTCGCGCAGAAGCGCTACGTGCCCTGGGCCTACTGGCTCGCCGTGGTCCTGATCAGCATCGTCGGCACGTTGGTCACCGACAACATCGTCGACAATTTCGGCGCCCGGCTGGAGACGACGACGATCGTCTTCTCGGTCGCCCTCGCACTGACTTTCGCGGCCTGGTACGCCACCGAAAAGACCCTGTCGATCCACACCATCTTCACCACCAGGCGCGAGATTTTCTACTGGCTGGCGATCCTCTTCACCTTTTCGCTCGGCACCGCCGCCGGCGATCTGGTGGCCGAGCGCTTCGCCCTGGGCTATCTCGCCACCGGGCTCATCTTCGGCAGCCTGATCGCGGCGATCGCGTCTGCCTGGTTCTTCCTCGGCCTGAACGCCGTCCTCGCCTTCTGGCTCGCCTATATCCTGACCCGGCCGTTCGGCGCCTCCTTCGGCGACCTGCTCTCGCAGCCTGTCGAACACGGCGGCATGGGCTTCGGCACCACCTTCACCAGCCTGACCTTTCTCGGCTGCATCATGGCTATCATTCTCCATATGACGCTGAGAAAATTGATCGAAGAAGACGAGCAGGCGCTCCTCGACTAGGGCATGATGCCGAAAAGTGTGAGTGATTTGCGGCTGGGACTAGCTCCGTTTCGAAGAGAGAGCGCCTCTCGCAAAAATGTGTAGCGGTTTTCAGTCCGGAAATGCGTAAAAACAAAGAGATAGGACACCAGCCGAGAAAAGTCCCAGCCCGCGCTGCCGAGCCGGCGAGGCTGCGGCGGCAAGGATAGCACCGGGCAATGCGACTTCTGCTTGTTGAAGACGATCCGAGAACCGCCGACTATATCGTCAGGGGGCTGACCGAGGCCGGCCATGTCTGCGATTTGCTGCGCGACGGCCATGACGGGCTCTTCGCCGCGACTCGCAACGCCTATGACGTGATCGTCGCCGACCGCATGGTTCCCGGCCTCGACGGCCTGTCGATGATCAAGGCGGTGCGCGCCGCCGGCATCCGCACACCGGCTATTTTCCTGACCTCGATCGGCGGCGTCGACGACCGGGTCGAGGGCCTCGAGGCGGGTGGCGACGACTATCTGGTCAAGCCCTTCGCCTTTTCCGAGCTGCTTGCCCGCATCCATGCGCTTGGCCGCCGGCCGGCGGCCCAGGAGCAGAAGACCAACTTACGCGTCGCCGATCTCGAAATGGACCTGATCCAGCGTCGCGTGACCAGGCAAGGCCAGCCGATCGATCTGCAGCCGCGCGAGTTCAGCCTGCTCGAAGTGCTGATGCGGGGCGAGGGCCGCGTCATCACCCGCACCATGCTCCTGGAGCGCGTCTGGGATTTTCACTTCGACCCCAAGACCAGCGTCGTCGAGACGCATATCAGCCGGCTCAGGGCCAAGGTCGACAGGCCGTTCGACGTGCCGCTGATCCACACCGTGCGCAACACCGGCTACAGCCTGCATGTCCCGGCCTGATCTTCCCTCCGCAATTGCGGGTCGGCCAACCGCCTCCGCGGTCACATGAGCGAGACGCGCTCCAGCCTGCTGCGCAGCACGCCGTTCAGGCTGGCCCTGACCTTCGCCTTCCTGTTCCTGCTGGCTTTCATCCTGTCCGGCGCGATCGTTTATCAACTGATGAGCGCTTCGCTCGCCAGGCAGCTCGATCAGTCGATCAAGGAGACCTATTCGCTTATCGCCGCCACCTATGCCGAGAGCGATAAGGAGGATCTCGTCGCCACCGTCAGGGACCACGCCCAGTTCAGCCAGGACAAGGACGAAATCTTTTCCCTCACCGACAAGGACGGCAACCGCCTCGCCGGCGATTTCACCGCCACCAGCCTGCCGGACGGCTTCTCCATGTTCGCCGCCGACTTGCCGGGCGTGGCGCCCGATACCCAATATCGCGCCTATTCGGGCACGGTCGGCGACAACAAGCTGACGGTCGCCTTCTCGCTTTCGGAAACCGAGGATCTGGAAAGGATCGTGCTGATGAGCTTCGGCTGGGCCACGCTCTTCATCACCGTCTTGGCGGTCGGCGGCGGCGCCGTGCTTGCCTCGCGCGTCCAGCGCCGCCTCGACGGCATCGCCAACACCATGGTCGACGTCTCGCATGGGCGGCTCGATGCGCGCATTCCGCTGACCGGCAATGGCGACGACATCGACGCCGTCTCGGCCCAGGTGAATTCCGCGCTCGATCGCCTGTCGGCCCTGGTCGATGGCATGCGGGAGGTAAGCGCCAACATCGCCCATGATCTCAAGACGCCGCTCAACCGGCTGCAGATGATCCTGGAATCGGCCGCCGACAAGACGGTGTCGGGCAAGGATGTCTCGACCGAGCTGACCGACGCCCGTGCCGAAAGCCAGCAGATCAACAGCACCTTCGACGCCTTGCTGCGCATCGCCCAGATCGAGGCCGGCGCCCGCAAGGCACGCTTCGTCGATCTCGATGTGGGGCCGGTCGTCGAGACCATTGGCGAAGTCTATGCCGATGTCGCCGAGGACGACGGCAAGTCACTGTCCACGGTGATCGTTCCGGGCACGAAATGGTATGTGCACGGCGACCGCGACCTGCTCATGCAGATGCTCGCCAATTTGGTCGAGAACGCGCTCAGGCATTGCCCGCCGGGCACCGCGATCGAGCTCTCGGTGACCGGCGGAGGCAGTCATGTGCTCATCCATGTCCGCGACAATGGCATGGGGATTCCCGCCGAGGAGCGCGAAAAGGTGTTCCGTCGGCTCTACCGGCTCGATGCCAGCCGCACGACGCCCGGCAGCGGCCTGGGCCTCAGCCTAGTCAAGGCGGTGGCCGACCTGCATGGCGCCGCAATAACGCTCGAGGACCGCAATCCGGGTCTCGGCGTCACAATCAGCTTTCCGGCCGTCGCATCCGCCTGATCGCCCGCTAACGCGATCCGCTACCGCGCCCCGCCCGCGCGGCGGAAATCGGAAGGCGACATGCCGGCGAGCTTGCGGAAGGACTTGTTGAAGGCGCTGAGCGAGCCGAAGCCCGAGTCCATGGCGACCCTCAGCACATTGGCGTCCTCATGCATCAGGAGCGCCTGGGCGTAGCTCAACCGCAGCAGGTTGACATATTCGTTGAGCGTCATGCCGGTCGATTTCTTGAACAGGCTCATGGCGTATTTGGGATGGATATCTGCGGCCGCGGCGATGGTCACAGAATCGATGTCGTAGAGGAAATTCTCGGCGATGAAATCGCACATGCGCCCGACATTACGCGAGGACTGCTGGTCGAAGGCATTGCCGGCGCCTTGCCCAGCCACCCTTTCCGGAACCAGCCGGTAAGGCTCGAAGCGTACCCGCTCGAGCCGAAGCAGCAGCTCGTTGACGGCGTGCTCGGTCCTGGCCGGATCGCCCGAGCGCGCATATTCGTTCCAGCGCTTGAAATTGTCGTCGTCCGACTGGTCGGTCGCGTTGGTCACCAGCGTCGCGCCGGTCATCAGCCGATGGCGTATGTCGGCCGGCAGGTGCAGGCGGAAGAAATGCACCAGCGGCAGATGCGCGCCGGCATAGACGGCGTCGTCGGAAAGATCGTCCATCTGGTGCGGCAAGCCGCCCCAGAACAGGCACATCTCGCCGGCCGAAAGCGAAATCTCGTGCTCGGCCATGCGGTAATGCACGCGGCCCTGCACGATGAAATTCACCTCCACCTGGGCGTGCCAGTGCGGCTTCAGCATCACCAACGGGTGGTTGTAAAACATCTGCAGCATGAGCGGCAGTCCTTCGACGCTGCTCGCGCCAGGCTGGTAGAACGGACGCTCCGGCATCTTACTTTCCGCCAACTTCTTATTCCCTCTGACGGCGACAAGCCTTCCGCGCCGCATAGTCTAGCCACGCTCACAGTGAGAGAGCAAATGAAATGGGAGGATTTCAATGCGCACTACACTGACCTGCGCCGCGCTTATGCTTGCCCTGGGTTCCGGCTCGGCCCTGGCGCAGTCCGGCGAGATCACCATCTGGAGCTGGAACATCGCCGCCTCGTCGCTGAAGGCGACGGTCGAGGGCTTCAACAAGAAATACCCCGACATCAAGGTCACGGTTCAGGACCTCGGCAACCAGCCCACCTATGACAAATCGATCGCCGGCTGCGCCGCCGGCGGCGTCGGCCTGCCCGATATCGTCTCGATCGAGAATGGCGAGGCGGAAAACTACTGGAGCCAGTTCCCGGACTGCTTCGTCGATTTGCACACGCTGGGTTACACGGCGGAAGACCAGAAGAAATTCCCCGATTTCAAGCGCACCGAGCTCGAAGTCGGCGACAAGGCCTACGCGATGCCATGGGATTCCGGCCCGGTCGCCGTCTTCTACCGCCGCGACTTCTACGAGAAGGCCGGCGTCGATCCCGCCTCGATCAAGACCTGGGACGATTTCATCGCCGCCGGCAAAAAGATCCAGGACGCCAATCCGGGCGTGTCGATGACCAATGCCGATTTCAACGGCGACACCGAATTCTTCCGCATGATCTCCAACGAGCAGGGCTGCGCCTATTTCGCCGAGGACGGCCAGTCGATCACCGTGGCCGAGCCGAAATGCGTCGATGCCATGACCAAGGTCAAGGAAATGAAGGACGCCGGCATCGTGTCGTCGGCCGACTGGTCGACCAAGATCACCAACAACACCGCCGGCACGGTCGCCAGCCAGGTCTATGGCGGCTGGTATGAAGGCACGATCCGTACCGAATCGCCGAAGGAGAGCGGCAAATGGGGCGTCTATCTGATGCCGAGCCTGACCGCCGACGGCCCGCGCGCCGCCAATCTCGGCGGCTCGTCCCTGGCCATCACCTCGGCCTCGAAGAACAAGGAAGCGGCCTACGCCTATCTGAAATATACGCTCGAGACCAATGAGGGCCAGATCACCATGCTGAAGGATTTCGGCCTGGTGCCGTCGCTGATCTCGGCGCTCGACGATCCTTACGTCTCGCAGCCGCAGCCCTATTGGGGCGGCCAGGCCGTGTGGAAAGATATCCTGGCCACGCTGCCCAAGGTGGTGCCGAGCCGCGGCACACAGTTCCAGAGCGACGCCGAGATCATCGTCCGCGCCGTGCAGACCAAATATCTGGCCAACGGCTATCCCGACGCCAAGGCCGCGCTCGACGACGCCGCCAAGCAGATCGCCGCCGCGACAGGTTTGCCGGTGAAGTAGGGCGCCGCCTCACCTTCTCCCCTTGTGGGAGAAGGTGGATTGGCGCGCAGCGCCAAGACGGTTGAGGGGTGTTCCAGCGGAGTGAGACGTTGGCGTTCCCTGGAACACCCTCATCCGGCCGCTTCGCGGCCACCCTCTCCCACCGGGGGAGAAGGGAAAGACAGACGAAAGGAGGAAGAATGCGCACCCAGAACGCCACCGCGTACCGCTTCCTCACGCCTTACCTTCTGATCTTCGCCATCTTCTGGATTTGGCCGATCATCTCTTCCTTCATCATCTCCTTCCAGGCGACCCGCACCGTGCCGTGGCGCTTCGCGCCGACCTTCAACTGGGGTCGCCTTATCGGCGACCCCGCCTTCTACAATGCGCTGAAGAACACGCTTCTGATTCTGGTCATCCAGGTGCCGGTGATGATTGCGCTGGCGATCGTCATGGCGGTGCTTTTGAACTCGCCGCTGTTGAAGGCGCGCGGCCTCTACCGCTTCGCCTTCTTCGCCCCGGTCGTGGTTGGCGAGGTCGCCTATTCGGCCGTCTTCCGGCTGATGTTCAGCCTTGATTTCGGCATCGTCAACAAGCTCCTGGAGAGCGTCGGCATCTCAAAGATCGACTGGTTTTCCAACGTCACGCCGGCCATGGCGCTGATCATGATTGCGGTGACCTGGCGCTGGGCCGGCTACAACGCCATCATCATCCTGGCCGGCCTGCAGTCGATCCCGGAGGACGTCTACGAGGCGGCGACGCTCGACCGCGTCAGCAAGCTGAGGCAGTTCTTCTACATCACCTTGCCGCTGCTGAAGCCGGTCATCGTCTTTTGCGCCGTTCTGTCGATCATCGGCACCATGCAGCTCTTCACCGAGCCGTTCCTGATCACGGAGCGCGGCGGGCCGGGCGGCGGCACCGAGACGCTCGGGCTGCTGCTTTACCGCCAGGGTTTCCGCTCGCTCAATTTCGGCTATGCCTCGGCCGTCGCCTACACCATGGCCGGGCTCGCCATCGCCATCACCCTGGTGCAGCTCTGGCTGATGAGGGAACCGAAATGACTTCGCGCTCCCAAAGGCGGCTCGGGCGGAGCATTGCGCTGCATCTTTTCCTGACGCCGCTGGCGCTGGTCTGGCTGTTTCCGCTGTGGATGATGGTGGTGTTCTCCACCATGCCCGACAACGGCATCTTCAGCCCCGGCATCGAGCTCCTGCCGCACGACAATTTCCTCGACAATGTCGCCAACCTGCAGCGCGACACCAATTTCATCGGCGCCATCGGCATCTCGGTCTCGGTCGCGGTGACCTACACCGTGCTGTCGGTGCTGCTCACCTCGATGGCCGGCTGGGCGCTGGCGCGCTACGAGTTCCACGGCAAGGGCGCGGTCGTCGCCATCATCTTCGGCACCATCACGCTTCCCTATGCGGTGGTGCTGATCCCGCAATTCATCATGGTGGCGCGCGACTTCGCTTTGGCCAACACCTGGATCGCGCTGATCGTGCCGCCGCTGTTCAATTCGCTGGGCGTGCTCTTCATGCGCCAGGCTTTCTCGATGATGCCGGCCGAGCTGTTCGACGCCGCCCGCGTCGAAGGCGTCAAGGAATGGCGCATCTTCCTGTTCGTGGCGCTGCCGCTGGCCCGCCCGATGCTGGCGGCGCTCGCGATCATCCTCTTCCTCGCCTCGTGGAACAACTATCTCTGGCCGCTGCTGATCAACAGCCAGCCGGGCGCTATGACCGCGCCGGTGGCGCTCGGCACGCTGATCGGCCTGACCAAGGTTTCGTGGGGCGGCATCATGGCCGGCGCCGTCATGCTGACGGTGCCGATGCTCGTCGTCTTCGTGCTGTTGCAGCGTCATTTCATCGCCGGCATCGCCGCCGGCGCGGTCAAATAGGAAAGCGCGAGATGCCTCGCCCACTGGGACACAGAATGATCCACCCTAGCTACATCTCGCTCTAACATGGCGGCCGTCACCCTCACCAACGTCGTCAAACGCTTCGGCATCTTTGAAGTCGTCCACGGCGCCAACATCGACATCGCCGACGGCGAGTTCGTCGTCTTCGTCGGCCCCTCCGGCTGCGGCAAGTCCACGCTTCTGAGGATGATTGCCGGGCTGGAGGACATCAGCGGCGGCGACATCGCCATCGGCGGCAAGGTGATCAACGATGTCGAGCCGGCCGACCGCGGCATCGCCATGGTGTTCCAGTCCTACGCGCTCTATCCGCACATGACGGTCGAGCAGAACCTCAGCTTCGGTCTCAGGATGAACGGCAATCCGAAGGCCGACACCGAGCGCCGGGTGAAGCGAGCGGCGGAAATCCTGCGCATCGACGAGTTGATGCAGCGCCGGCCGAAGCAATTGTCCGGCGGCCAGCGCCAACGCGTCGCCATCGGCCGCGCCATCGTGCGCGAGCCGCAGGTCTTCCTCTTCGACGAGCCGCTGTCCAATCTGGACGCCGAGCTCAGGGTGCAGATGCGGGTCGAGATCTCGCGCCTGCACAAGGAGCTCGGCGTCACCATGATCTATGTAACACACGACCAGACCGAGGCGATGACGCTGGCCGACCGCATCGTTGTGCTCAAGGCCGGCAATGTCGAGCAGATCGGCGCGCCGCTCGATCTCTATGACGACCCGGCCAACCGTTTTGTCGCCGGCTTCATCGGCTCGCCGAAGATGAATTTCCTCAGCGCCAAGGTCGTCGAGACGACGAACAGCGCCGCGATCATCGAGCTCGCCCATCACGGCGGCGCCAGATTGCGCAAGCCGCTTTGCGAGACTTTTCCCACCCTTGGCGCCGAGGTGGTGCTCGGCGTAAGGCCGGAGCATTTCTTCGAGGCCGGCGAGGGTGATTGCGACATCCCGGTCAAGGCCGATGTCGCCGAGCATCTCGGTTCCGTCAGCTACGTCTACGCCAATGCCGGACCCGAGGAGCTGATCGTCGAGCGCGAGGCCTCGCGCCAGCGCGCCAGCGGCGACCATTTCACGGTCTCGATCAAGGCGGAACGGGCGCTGCTCTTCGACAAGGCGGGTGCCAGGATCCGCTGACCCGCAAGTTTTCTTTGCCGGCATGCCAGGCGTGGCGGCGACCATGGAGAATTCGACATGACATCTGGAAAAATCCGCTGGGGCATTCTCGGACCCGGCAGCATCGCCAAATCCTTTGCGGGCGGCGTGGCAGGGTCGCGCAACGGCGAACTGGCCGCGCTCGGAGCCCGCAATCCCGCCAAGCCGAGCTTGGCCGAAACCTTTCCGGGCGCGCGCATCCTCGACGGCTATGAGGCGCTGCTCGCCGACAAAAACGTCGATGCCGTCTATATTTCGATCCCGCATCCCGGCCATGCTGAATGGGCGATCAAGGCCGCGGAAGCCGGCAAGCATGTCTTGTGCGAAAAACCGCTGGCGCTGACCGCCTTCGAGGCCGACGCCATGATGCATGCGGCACGCAAGGCCGGCACGTTTCTCGGCGAAGCCTTCATGTACCGGCTGCACCCGCAGACGTTGAAGCTGGTCGAGCTGATCAAGTCCGGCGCCGTCGGCGATGTCCGCCTGATCAAGTCGAGCTTTGGTTTCGCCATGCCGGACTTCATGCCCGAGCACCGGCTCTACGCCAATGATCTCGCCGGCGGCGGCATCCTCGATGTCGGCGGCTACCCGGTGTCGATGGCGCGCCTGATCGCGGGCGCGGCGGCGGGGCAGCCCTTCCTCGAGCCCGTCAAGGTGGTGGGCGCCGCCCATCTCGGCCAGTCCGGCGTCGACGAGTGGGCCTCCGCGCTGCTCACCTTCGCCAACGGCATCGTCGCCGAGGTCTCCTGCAGCATTTCGCTCAACCAGGACAACGTTCTGCGCATCTTCGGCACCAAGGGTCAGATCGAGGTGCCCGATTTCTGGTTCGCCGGTGGCAACCGCGACGTCGGACCGGGCCGGATCGAGGTGATCCGGTCCGGGGCGGCTCGCGAGGTGATCAGCCTCGGCGAGACTCGCCACCTCTATTCCTTCGAGGTCGATGCCGCCGGCGAGGCGATCCTTGCCGGACGGCAGGAGTTCGCCTGGCCAGGCATGGGTTGGTCCGACAGCCTCGGCACGCTGCGCGTCCTCGACAAATGGCGCCATGCGGTCGGGCTGGAATATGACATTGAAAAGCCGGCTAAGCGCATCAACACCCTCTCCGGCCGACCGCTGCGGACCAACGGCACCGCCATCGGCAAGCGCGCCATCCCCGGCCTGCCGCGCGCAGTGTCGCTTCTGGCGCTCGGTTTCGAGGATTTCCGCACCTTTTCCTCCGGCTCGATCCTGCTCGACGCCTATTTCGAGGCCGGCGGCAATCTGTTCGACACCGGCTACGTCTATGCCGCCGGCTACACCGAGACGCTGCTTGGCCAATGGCTCAGGAATCGCGGCGTGCGCGAGCAGTCGGTGATCATCGCCAAGGGCGCGCATTCGCCGCTCTGCTATCCCGATGTGATTGCGAAGCAGCTGGCGCAGTCGCTCGACCGGCTGCAGACCGACCATGTCGATATCTATTTCATGCACCGCGACAATCCGGACGTGCCGGTCGGCGAATTCGTCGACGCGATGGACGCAGAGGCCAAGGCCGGCCGCATCCGCGGCCTGTTCGGCGGCTCCAACTGGACGATGGAGCGCATGGACGCGGCCATCGCCTATGCCGAAAAGAACGGCAAGCAGAAGCCCGGCGCGCTCTCCAACAATTTCTCGCTGGCCGAGATGCTGGAGCCGATCTGGCCCGGCTGCGTCACCTCTTCCACGGACGACTGGAAAGCCTGGCTAACGGCAAGGCAGATGCCGAACTTCGCCTGGTCCAGCCAGGGCCGCGGCTTCTTCACCGAGCGCGCCGGCCGCGACCGGACCGACAATGAAGAGCTGGTGCGGGTCTGGTATTCGGAAAAGAATTTCGGCCGCCGCGACCGCGCCATCCAACTGGCGCGAAAGCTCGGCAAGAGCCCGATCCATGTCGCGCTTGCCTACGTGCTGGCGCAGCCCTTCCCGTCGGTGCCGCTGATCGGCCCGCGCAGGCTGGACGAGCTTGAAGACAGTCTTAGGGCGCTGGATATCAAACTGACGCCGGAGGATCTGGCGTGGCTGGATGAGGGGCCGGAGAGACGGAGGGCGTAGCGCTGACGCTGGAGATTAGCGAAACCCTCCGTGACGGCCAATCTCCCCCCTTGCGGGGGAGATGCCTGGCAAGGCAGAGGGGGGTGCTGTCCCGCCGACCTCTCCAACTGGCTTACAATCCAGGCCGGCGTGACGACCTGGCCAAGGTAGCGTTCCGTCACACCCCCCTCTGGCCTGCCGGCCATCTCCCCCGCAGGGGGGAGATCGGCAGCTTCGCCGCCCCGCCAACATCTCAGGCCCGCCTACCGATCCACCCGTGTCGACAGAATAATCGACGACGACGTCCGCTCGACCCCGTCCATCGCCCCGATCCGATCAAGCAGCGCGTCAAGATCCCGGATGGACGGCGCGTCGACGATGACGATCATGTCGAAATTGCCGCTCACCGAATGCACTGTGCGGACCGGCGGCATCGCCGCGAGGCTGCGCACCACCTTGTCGGCGAGCTTCGGCGTCACGGTGAGCAGCACATGCGCCTTGACCAGCCCTTGCTCATAATCGGGCGACAGCCTGACCCCATAGCCCGTGATGATGCCGCGCTGCTCCAGCCGCTCGATGCGGCTCTGCACCGTGGTGCGCGACACGCCGAGCTGACGCGCGAGCTCGGCGGTCGAGGCGCGGGCGTTGGCGCGCAACAAGGTAAGCAGCGCCTGTTCGGCTTGACTGATCATTTCGACGAAACCTTTCGGCATATCGCTCAAACTTAAGCTTCATATTGCAAGATTCCACGCTTCCTTTCGACCGGCAAGCTGCAAGGATTCTCGCCACATCGCAATCAGCATTGGCAGGGGATATGATCAGGAAGAACATCGTTGTCGTCGGCGCCGGCAAGATCGGCTCGACCGTCGCCGAAATGCTGAACGCCACGGGCGACTACCGCGTCACGCTGGTCGACCGCTCGGCGGCCCAGCTTGCCGCTGCCGAACTGCCGGCCGGCATCGCGACGCAGGAGCTCGATATCACTGCCTCGGGTGAGCTCGAAAACGTGCTTGCCGGCAAATTCGCCGTACTGAGCGCCGCGCCCTTCCACCTCACCACGCGCATCGCCGAGGCGGCCGCCGCCACCGGCGTGCACTATCTCGACCTGACCGAGGACGTGGTCTCGACGCGCCGCGTCAAGGAGCTGGCGCGTGACGCCAAAAGCGCCTTTATCCCGCAATGCGGCCTGGCGCCGGGCTTCATCTCGATCGTCGCCAACGATCTCGCCAGCCGCTTCGACACGCTGGAAAGCGTGCGCATGCGCGTCGGCGCGCTGCCGCAATATCCGTCCAACGCGCTGAACTACAATCTCACCTGGAGCACCGACGGCGTCATCAACGAATATTGCGAGCCCTGCGAGGCGATCGTCGAGGGCGAGCTGATCGAGGTGCCGCCGCTGGAGGAGCGCGAGGAATTCTCGCTCGACGGCGTCACCTATGAGGCCTTCAACACCTCCGGCGGTCTGGGCACGCTCGCCGAGACGCTGAAGGGCAAGGTGCGCACGCTGAACTACCGCACCATCCGCTATCCCGGGCACGCCGCGATCATGAAGGCGCTGCTCAACGACCTCGGCCTGCGTCATCGCCGCGACGTGCTCAAGGACATTTTCGAGAGCGCCCTGCCGGCGACGCTGCAGGACGTGGTCATCGTCTTCGTCACCGTATCGGGACGCCGTAACGGCCGCCTGCTGCAGGAGACCTACGCCAACAAGATCTATTCGCAGCGCGTCGGCAACATCGTGCGCAGCGCCATCCAGATCACCACCGCCTCCGGCATCTGCGCCGTGCTCGACATGCTGGCCGACGGCTCGCTGCCGGCGAGCGGCTTCGTCAAGCAGGAAGACATCGCCCTCGACGCCTTCCTCGCCAACCGCTTCGGCCGCGCCTATGCCCAGCACGAGATGGTCAGCCGGCTCGCAAGCTGAGCTGTATAATCTCCCCCCTCGAGGTCCCCTCGAGGGGAGATGTCGCCGAAGGCGACAGAGGGGGGCCCCCCCGCGCGTGGAGCGCTAACCTCCATCTGTCCGCAAGGGAGGTCGCATCCGGTCGCACCGACCCCCTCTGGCCTGCCGGCCATCTCCCCCTCAAGGGGGGAGATTACGCTGCCCTAAACATGCAGCGCGTGGCCCAGCGCCTTCAGCGCCGCTTCCTGGAAGCCTTCGCCCTGCGTCGGATGCGCATGGATCGTGCCGGCGATGTCCTCCAGCCGCGCGCCCATTTCCAGCGCCAGGCCAAACGCCGCCGACAGTTCCGACACGCCCTGCCCGACCGCCTGGATGCCCAGCAGCAGATGGTTGTCGGCACGTGCCACGACCCGCACAAAACCGTCCTCGCCCTGTTTGGTCATGGCGCGGCCGTTGGCGGCGAAGGGGAACTGGCCGATCTTGATCTCGCCGGCGAACGCCTTCGCCTCTTCCGGCGTGAGACCGGCGGCGACCAGCTCCGGATCGGTGAAGCAGATCGCAGGGATGGCGCGCTTGTCCCAGCTTCTTTTATGACCGGCGACGATCTCGGCCACCATCTCGCCCTGCGCCATCGCCCGATGCGCCAGCATCGGCTCGCCGGTGACGTCGCCGATGGCAAAAATACCGCGCATCGAGGTGCGGCACTGGTCGTCGATGCGGATGAATTTTCCTGCCATGTCGAGGTCGATCCGCTCCAGTCCCCAGCCTTCGGTCAGCGGCTTGCGGCCGACCGTGACCAGGATCCTGTCGGCGGTGACCTTGGCGTTCATGCCCTCGGCGGTTTCGACCAGCAGCGCATCGCCCTTGGTCGACAATCCCTTGGCCTTGACGCCCAGCATCACCTCGACGCCGAGCTCGCCAAGCCGCTTCAGCACCGGTCGGGTGAGTTCCGCATCATATTGGGTGAGCACGCGCGGCAGGGCTTCGACCACGGTGACCTTGGCGCCCATCTTGGCGAAGGCCATGCCGAGTTCCAACCCGATATAGCCGCCGCCGACGACCGCGAGCTTCTCCGGCACTTCGCTCAGCGCCAGCGCCTCGGTGGACGAGATGACCGGGCCGCCGAAAGGCAGGAACGGCAATTCGACCGGCGCCGAGCCGGTGGCGATCACCACGGTCTCCGCGTGGATGACCTGCGTGCCGGTCTCGGTCTCGACCTCGACGGTCTTGCCGTCCCGGAACGTCGCCCAGCCTTGTACGGTTTTCACCTTGGCCTTTTTCAAAAGTCCGGCCACGCCGCTGTTGAGCCGGCTAACGATGCCGTCTTTCCATGCTATGGTCTTGGTCAGGTCGAGCGTCAGAGCACCGACCTTGATGCCCAGCGGATCCTTGCCGCCGGCAATATGCGCGATCTTCCCGAACTCTTCCGCGGCATGGATGAGCGCCTTGGACGGGATGCAGCCGACATTGAGGCAGGTGCCGCCCGGCTTGCCGAACTCGACGATGACCGTGTCGACGCCGAGCTGTCCGGCGCGAATGGCGCAGACATAGCCGCCCGGCCCGGCCCCGATGACAAGCAGCTTGCAGGAGATTTCTTTCATCTTGTCAGCCCTTTCGGCGATGGCCGGCGCGCGCCTTCCCTTCCCCCCCTTGTGGGGGAAGGTGGATCGGCGCGTCAGCGCCGAGACGGATGAGGGGTGTTCCAGCGGAGTGAGACGCAGGCGTTCCCTGGAGCACCCCTCATCCGTCGCCTGCGGCGACACCTTCTCCCACAAGGGGAGAAGGGGGAGCGCGCATCCTGGCGCCGCGACGTTCGAGATCAACTTCACTCCCTCAATCCAAAAAGATCAGCGCCGGCGTCTCAAGCAGCGCCTTGATGCGCTGCACGAACACCGCGGCATCCCAGCCGTCGATGACGCGGTGGTCGAAGCTGGACGACAGGTTCATCATCTTGCGCGGGATGAACTGCGTGCCGTCCCACACCGGCCGCACCATCATCTTGTTGACGCCGACGATCGCCACTTCCGGATAGTTGATGACCGGCGTCGTCGCCACGCCGCCCATGGCGCCGAGCGAGGTGATGGTGATGGTCGAGCCGGAAAGCTCCTCGCGGCTCGCCGTGCCGGCCTTGGCCGCATCGGCCAGCCGGTTGACCTCTGCCGCGCAATCCCACAGGTCGCGCGCCTCGGCATGTTTCACAACCGGCACCACCAGCCCGTTCGGCGTCTGCGCGGCGATGCCGATATGGATGCCTTCATGCCGGTGGATGATGCCGGCATCGTCGTCGAACAAGGCGTTGAGGTTCGGCTGCTCGCCAATCGCCTTGACCATCGCCCGCATCAGGAATGGCAGCAGCGTCAGCTTGGGCCTTTCCGTCCCCTTGGCGCCGCGCTTCTCCTTGTTGAGCGTGGCGCGCAAGTCCTCCAACGCGGTGACGTCGATCTCCTCGACATAGGTGATATGCGGGATGCGCGATTTCGCCAGCGACATCTTTTCGGCGATCTTGCGCCGGAGACCGACGACCTTGATGTCCTCGACGCCGTCCTTGCGGGCAAGCCCGGTGGCGCGGGCAACTTGCGGGCCGCGCGCGAGGAACGCGTCGATATCCTCATGGCTGATGCGCCCGGCCGGACCGCTGCCCGCAACCTGGCGCAGATCGATGCCGGCTTCCTTTGCGCGCAGGCGGACGGCAGGCGAGGCAAGCGGCTTCTCGCCTTCCGCGCGCGGCGGGTCTGAAAGGCTGGGCATGGCGCGACCCTTTTTAGCGCCGTCATCGTGGGACTTGTCCCGAGAATCTGCCGACCTGCGTGGATGCGACGCCGCCAGTTCCGGGGAACCAGCGGATCCTCGGGACGAGCCCGAGGATGACGGCGCTACGTCTTGCACAGGCTGGAGGGGAAGACGATCGCCATGGCTCGGCCCAGCGGGGATGCCGTCGGCACCACTCTCACCTGGCGAGATGTTTTTCACATTGCCGTCGCCGGCCACCTTCAGCCGCACGATCGGCGAGCCGATCGCCACCGTGTCGCCGATCTCGGCGCCCAGCCACAGGATCTCGCCGTCGACCGGCGAGGGGATTTCGACGGTTGCCTTGTCGGTCATGACGGCGGCGAGCACCGTGTCCTCGCGCACAAGGTCGCCGACCTTGACGTGCCACTCGACAAGCTCGGCCTCGGCGACGCCTTCGCCGACATCGGGAAGCTTTATGACGTGCTCGCCCATCTCAGGCCTCCCCCCTCTAAGCTTCCAATGTTTCGATCAGCGCGCGCCCGACTCGCGCCGGACCGGGGAAATAATCCCATTCCTGCGCATGCGGATAGGGCGTGTCCCAGCCGGCGACCCGCGCCACTGGCGCTTCCAGATGATAGAAGCAGTTCTCCTGCACCAGCGCCGCCAGCTCGGCGCCGAAGCCGGAGGTCAGCGTCGCCTCGTGCACGACGACGCAACGACCGGTCTTCTTCACCGATGCGACGATCGCCTCGAGATCGAGCGGCAGCAGCGTCCTGAGGTCGATCACCTCGGCGTCGATGCCGGTCTCCTCGGCCGCTGCCTGCGCGACATAGACCATCGTGCCGTAAGCGAGCACGGTGACCGCGGAGCCTTGCCTGCGTATCGCCGCCTTGCCGAGCGGAATCGTGTAATGACCATCGGCGACCTCGCCGAGCTCATGCTTCGACCATGGCGTCACCGGTTTGTCGTGGTGGCCGTCGAACGGGCCGTTATAGAGCCGCTTCGGCTCGAGGAAGATCACCGGATCCGGATCCTCGATCGCCGCGATCAGCAATCCCTTGGCGTCGTGCGGATTGGAGGGCACGATCACCTTCAGGCCCGAGACATGGGTGAACAGCGCTTCCGGGCTCTGGCTGTGCGTCTGGCCGCCGAAAATGCCGCCGCCGGTCGGCATGCGCACCACGATCGGGCAGGTGAAGTCGCCGTTCGAACGGTAACGCAAGCGCGCCGCCTCCGATACGATCTGGTCGTAGGCCGGGTAAACATAGTCGGCAAACTGCACCTCGACGCAAGGCCGCAGCCCATAGGCGGCCATGCCGATGGCCGAACCGACGATGCCGGACTCGCTGATCGGCGCGTCGAAGCAGCGGCTCTTGCCGTATTTGGCCTGCAAGCCTTGCGTGGCGCGGAAGACGCCGCCGAAGAAGCCGACATCCTCGCCATAGACGATGACTTGGCTGTCGCGCCCCATCGATACGTCCATGGCGTCGCGGATCGCCTCGATCATGGTACGCCTGGGCATGGTCACACCCCCGCCTGCTGGCGCTGGCGTCTCAGATGCGGCGGCATCTCGGCATAGACGCCTTCGAACATGTCGCGCGTCGACGGCTTGCCGCCGGCATGCAGCGTGCCGTGGCTTTCGGCTTCCTTCTGCGCCGCGATCACCGTCTCGAGAATCTCGGCTTCCGCCTGCGTATGGCGCTGTTCCGACCAAACGCCTTTGTGGATGAGATGGTTCTTCAGCCGGATCACCGGATCGCCGAGCGGCCAGGCGTCGGACTCGGCCTTCGGCCGGTAGGCTGACGGATCGTCGGAGGTCGAATGCGCGCCGGCGCGGTAGGTGACGTATTCGACCAGCGTCGGCCCGAGATTGGCGCGCGCCCGCTCCGCCGCCCATTTGGCCACGGCGTGGACAGCGAGATAGTCATTGCCGTCGACGCGCAGCGACGGGATCCCGAAGCCGAGCCCGCGCGCGGCAAAGGTGCCGGAGCCGCCGCGCGCGATGCCCTGGAAGGTCGAGATCGCCCACTGGTTGTTGACGACGTTGAGCACGACAGGCGCCTTGTAGGTCGAAGCAAACACCAGCGCAGCATGAAAGTCTGACTCGGCCGTGGAGCCGTCGCCGATCCAGGCGGCGGCGATGCGCGAATCGTTGGAGATGGCCGAGGCCATCGCCCAGCCGACCGCCTGGATATACTGCGTCGCCAGATTGCCGGAGATCGAGAAGAAGCCGTGCTCCTTTGACGAATACATGATCGGCAATTGCCGGCCCTTCAGCGGATCGGCCTCGTTGGAATAGATCTGGTTCATCATCATGACCATCGGATAGCCGTCGGCGATCAAAAGGCCGGCTTGCCGGTAGGTCGGGAAGTTCATGTCGCCGGGCCTCAGCGCCTTGCGGAAAGCACAGCTCACCGCCTCTTCGCCCAGATGCTGCATGTAGAAGGAGGTCTTGCCCTGGCGCTGCGCCATCTGCATGCGCGCATCGAAGGTCCTCAGCGTCACCATATGGCGCAGGCCTTCGAGCAATTCCTCGTCGCCGAGCAGCCCGGCCCACGGCCCGACGGCCTCGCCGGCGCGGTTCAGCACGCGGATGATGGAGAAAGCCATGTCGCGGATGCTGCGCGGATCGACGTCGATCTCCGGACGCGGCACCGAGCCGGCCTTGGGGATGGTCACATTCGAGAAATCGGGCGTGCCGCCGGGCCGCACCTCGGGCTCGGGGACATGGAAGCGCAACAGTCCAGCGTCGGCCATGAGCTCACATCCTCCAATGTTGCCGGTGCGATCTTTGCACATCCGCGCCGCCAGACCAGTGCCAAATTCGCCGGACCTCGGCACGGCCTTCCTCCCGGGCCGTCAGCTCGGCTGAGCAATGCGGTACGCAAGCGACAAGATGCAGATATGGCGACGAAATTTCTTGTCGATGTTTTTGCCCGCCGCGCAATTTGGCGGAAGTTTGCGGGGCGATTGCCGCCAGAAAAGACAACCTATGCATGCGCGGCGGCCGCCGCAGTTAATCTCCCCGTCGTGGGAGAGACGCCCGGCAGAGCAGAGGCGGGCGTGACAGGCGCTACTTTAGGATCGTCATTCTAAGGCGGAGCAAGGAGCGGAGCGACGCGCGTAGACCCTAGAATCCTGTGTGTTGGTTCTGGTGTATGGTTGAAGTGGGAAGGAGGCCGAGTGGATCCTGGTCGTCCTTTCGGACAGGC
>NZ_JAIUHK010000043.1:0-43341 GCF_020165075.1 Mesorhizobium sp. CA4 | reverse complement strand
TTGCGACATCGTTGGCGCGAGCCACCTCGAAAGCGCAAATTTCAAGCCATGCCAAAGCTATCTTAGCGCATATGCCCGATCGACGGGGTAGAGGAAAGGCGCCAGGATATCCGAGCCGCCTGTCTCTAAGGCCGAGGCTTTTTTCCTCTCCCGGCGCCACCAGGCTCCCTTTCCTCTCCCTCCGGAGGGGGGGAGAGGTGGCTCGGCGAAGCCGAGACGGAGTGGGGGAACCACCTGGCAACCGTTTGCCGATGCAAATAGAAAATGGATCAGGCGCAGGGGGCTTACGCGGCAGCCTTCCACCCATCCCTGATATGCCGATACCCCTCGCGGTAAACCGCCTCCGGGCTCTCGGCGAAATCGCGCCAAACCTTCGTCGCCGCCGCCAAATCCTTGAGCGAGCGCCCGAACGACTCGATGGTCAGCCAGTCGTCATAGCCGCTCTTGCGGATAGCGGAAAAAGTCTCCTTCCACGGGATGTTGCCGCGCCCCGGCACGCCGCGATCATTCTCCGAAATATGGATATGGACGACATTGCGGCGATGCTTCGTATAGGCGCCGATCGGGTCGGCTTCCTCGATATTGGCATGAAACGTGTCATACATCGCCTTGATGTGTGGCCGGTCGATCGCGTCGATATGCTCCGACAGATCGGCCATGGTGTTCACCAGATAGCATTCGAAGCGGTTGAGCGCTTCGAGCCCGATGGTCATGCCCTTCTTGCCGGCATAGTCGCCGATGGCGCGCTGCGAGGCGACCGAGCGCTTCTTTTCGGCCGCCGTCGGCCCGCTGCCTGAAAAGGCGCCGAGCGTCGAATGCAGCGGCCCGCTGAGCGTCTCCGCGCCCAGCGCGGCGCTGCAGTCGATCGCCCATTTCATATAGTCGATGCCGGCCTTGCGCGTCGCGGCATCCGGCGAGATCAGGTTCATCGCCGGATCGCCCATGGCCGAGACCGCGGTGCGCTCCAGTCCGATGCGGTCGAGCATCTCGCCGAGTTTTTTATAGTCGTCAGGCGCCCCGACAAAGACCGGTATTTCGACGCCGTCGAAGCCGGTCGCCTTGATATCCTTGAGCAGCGCCTCGTGCTTCTTCGAGACGCTGGTGGTCCACAAGAACATGCACATGCCGATTTTCATCGACACCCCCTCCCTCTGACGGCCGGCTGATTGCACCGCCGGTCTCGCCACTCCCACTCATCCGGCCGCTTCGCGGCCACCTTCTCCCCGCCGGAGAGAAGATAGGCGCCAACGCCTCCTCTCCCCTCCGGGAGAGGTCGGATTGCCCCGAACTGCTGTTGCAATTCGGCTGGCAATCCGGGTGAGGGGGCGCGTCGCCGACTACAATTTCGTCCACGCCCCATTCTTCTTCGACGACTTCACGCAGGCCTCGATGAAGGCCATGCCTTCGACGCCGTCCGCGACCGTTGGGAAGACCACATCCTTAGCCGGCTTGCCGCCTTTCCTGCGCGCCGCCCGAATGGCGCGCGCAGCCTCCTGGTAGATGTTGGCAAAGCCTTCGAGATAGCCCTCCGGATGGCCGGACGGCACGCGGCTGACGCGCGCGGCCACGGGCATCGCGCCGGCGCCGGCGCGGGTGAGCAGCTGCTTCGGCTGGCCGAACGGCGTGTACCAGAGATAGTTCGGGTCGGCCTGCACCCATTCCAGCCCGCCCTTGGAGCCGTAGATGCGCAGCTTCAGCCCGTTCTCGTGGCCGGGCGCCACCTGGCTGGCCCAGATCATGCCCTTGGCCGGATGCTTGTTGCCGACCGGCTTGAAGCGCAGCATGACGTTGACGTTGTCGTCGAGCTGGCGCCCCGGCACGAAGGCATCGAGATCGGCCGACAAAGAGTCCAGTTCCAGCCCGGACACGAAGCGGGCGAGATTGTAGGCATGCGTGCCGATGTCGCCCAGCGCGCCGCCGGCGCCGGCCTGCTTGGGGTCGGAACGCCATGAGGCCTGCTTCTGGCCGGTGGCGGCAAGGTCCTCGGTCAGCCAGTCCTGCGGATATTCCGACTGCACGATCCGGATGTCGCCGAGCATGCCCTTGACCACCATCTCGCGTGCCTGCCGGATCATCGGATAGGCGGTGTAGTTGTGGGTCAGCACGAAGACCTTGCCGGCCTTTTCGACCAGAGCGGCAAGCTTCTTCGCCTCCGCCAGCGACGTCGCCAGCGGCTTGTCGCAGATGACATGGATGCCTGCCTCGAGGAAGGCTTTCGCCGCCGGCACATGCACATTGTTTGGCGTCACGATCGCCACCGCCTCGATGCCGTCGGGACGCTTGGCTTCGGCCTTGGCCATCTCGGCATAGGAGCTGTAGCTGCGCTCCGGATCGAGCCCGAGTTCGGCGGCCGACGCCTTGGCCCGCGCCGGATCCGATGACAGCGCGCCGGCCACCAGCACGAAATCATTGTCCATGCGCGCCGCGATGCGATGCACCGCGCCGATGAAGGCGCCCTGCCCGCCGCCAACCATGCCATAGCGGATCGGGCCGCCTCCCGCTTCCGACTTCGATGCGCCGACCATTTTTGTCCCTCCATTGTCTGAGATACCCCTTCCCCTCCCTGAGGGGAGGGTGGCCGCAGGGCCGGGTGGGGTCGGTAGGTGCCGAGCTCTACGCCCGGCGACCCCTCCCCGATCCGCTGCGCGGATCGACCCTCCCCTCGAGGGGGAGGGAAGGCAAGCGTCAAATCCCCATCATCGCGCGCAGCAGCTTCTTGTCGGTCGTGCCGGCGGCGAAATCATCGAAAGCCTTCTCGGTCACCCGGATGATGTGATGCTGGATGAAAGGCGCGCCTTCAGCCGCTCCGTCCTCGGGATGCTTCAGGCAGCACTCCCATTCCAACACCGCCCATGAATCGTAATTGTACTGGGTGAGCTTGGAGAAGATGCCGCCGAAATCCACCTGGCCGTCGCCAAGCGAGCGGAAGCGGCCTGCCCGGTTCACCCAGCCCTGGTAGCCGGAATAGACGCCCTGCCGCCCGGTCGGGTTGAACTCGGCGTCCTTGACGTGGAACGCCTTGATCCGCTCGTGGTAGATGTCGATGAATTCGAGATAGTCGAGCTGCTGCAACAGGAAGTGCGACGGGTCGTAGTTGATGTTGCAGCGCTTGTGGCCGCCGACCGCGTCAAGGAACATCTCGAAGGTCGCGCCGTCGAACACGTCCTCGGAGGGATGGATCTCGTAGCCGACATCGACGCCATTGTCCTCATAGACATCGAGGATCGGCTTCCAGCGTTTGCCGAGCTCACCGAAGGCTTCTTCGATCAGTCCGGCCGGCCTCTGCGGGAAGGGATAGAGATAAGGGAAAGCCAGCGAGCCGGTGAACGACACCGAGGCGTTCAGCCCGAGATTGCGCGATGCCTTGGCGCCGAACTCCATCTGTTCGACGGCCCATTTCTGCCGCGCCTTCGGGTTGTTGTGCACCTCGGCCGGCGCGAAGCCATCCATCTGGGCGTCATAGGCGGGATGCACCGCAACCAGTTGCCCCTGCAGATGCGTCGACAATTCGGTGATCTCGACGCCCGCATCGGCGCAGATGCCTTTCACCTCGTCGCAATAGGCCTTCGATGACGCCGCTTTCTTGAGGTCGAGCAGGCGCCCGTCCCACGTCGGGATCTGCACGCCCTTGTAGCCCAGCCCTGCCGCCCATTTGGTGATCGAAGCCAGTGAATTGAACGGTGCGGCGTCGCCCGCGAACTGCGCCAGAAACAGGCCGGGACCCTTCATCGTCGTCGGCATCGGCATCCTCCCTCGTTTGTTTTCGCGACCAAGCATAGCGCCGATTGAAGTGAGGGCCAGCCTGTTTGGTCAATCCTGTCGGCGCCATGCATTGCGCCATTCTGGTATTACCAAATCCCGGAATTCGGTCAAGCGGCCGAAAACCGCTAATACGAGGCGAACTTCCAGACAGGCAAGCGAAATTACCTCATAAAATCAGATTATTGCTCGCTAGATAGAGCTTCAGCCGCCCACTTCTTGCTGCGCATTAAAATTTGCTGTAGAGGTCATGGCAGGCCCAATTGGTCGAACCAGTTTGGAGGAAAATGCTGGCAACGCCTTGGGGAGGAAATCACGCGGTCACCTCTGCTGGGGCGCCGCGGCAAAATGTGACAGGCCAATTCTGGGAAGGATAGACCATGCATCTTTCGACGCACAATTGGATGCGGGCGGAGCCGCTGGAGGTGACGCTCAAGCGCATCAAGAAATTCGGCTACGAATCGATCGAGATTTCAGGCGAGCCTGAGCAGTACAAGACCAAGGAGACGCGCGCGCTCCTGAAGGAGCACGGCATTCGCTGCTGGGGTTCGGTGACGCTGATGCTAGGCGAACGCAACCTCGCCGCCAAGGACCAGGGCCAGCGCGAGCGCTCGGTGCAATACGTCAAGGACGTGCTCACCATGGTGAGCGAGCTCGACGGCGAGATCATCACGCTTGTGCCCGCAACCGTCGGCAAGGTCGTTCCGGACGGCACCGAGGCGGAGGAATGGGGCTGGGTGGTCGATGCCACGCGCGAATGCTTCACCCACGCCAAGAAGGTCGGCGTCAGGATCGCCATCGAGCCGCTCAACCGCTTCGAGACCTACCTCTTCAACCGCGGCGCCCAAGCGCTGGCGCTCGCCGATGCGGTGAGCCCCGAATGCGGCGTCTGCCTCGACGCCTATCACATCCATATGGAGGAATTTAACGTCTATGACGCGATCCGTCAGGTCGGAAAGCGCCTGTTCGATTTCCATGTCGCCGACAACAACCGCTTCGCCGCCGGTCTTGGCCAGATCGACTGGCCGAAGATCGTGCGCACGCTGAAGGAAGTCGGCTATGACGGCGCGCTGACCAACGAGTTCGTCGCGCCCGTCGACCGCACGCCGGCGGCGCCCTATCCGGAGATGGTCGAGCGCAATCCGGTCGACATCTCGCCCGAGCAGCTCAAATTCATCCAGGACCACGGCTCCAGTGTGCTCACGGAAAAATTCTACACCGACCAGATGCGCATCACCGCCGAAACGCTGCTGCCGCTGATCAAGTAGGCCTCCGATTGAAACCTGTCCCTTCCACCGGTGGGCGGAGGGGCCGAAGGGACAAAATGCGCATCAAAAGCGTCCAGGCCTGGTGGGTTCGTATCCCGATCGAAGTCGCGAAGCAGCATCGCAGCGACTTCGGTCAGGTGACGACGTTCGACGCCGCCATTCTGCGCATAGACACCGACGACGGCCTGGTCGGTTGGGGCGAGGGCAAGAACGCCGCCGGCAGCGCCGGCAGCTATGGCGCGCTCGTCCATATGCTCAACCATGAGATCGGCCCGCAGCTCATCGGCCGCGACCCGGCCGACATCGCCATCATCTGGGAAATGCTCTACAACGGCGTGCGGCATGAGACGGCCGCACATGCCGGCCATGCCATGCCGCAGCTGGCGCGGCGCGGCATGAGCGTGGCGGCGATCAGCGCCGTCGATATCGCGCTCTGGGACATCCTCGGCAAGTCGCTCGGACAGCCGGTTTGGCGGCTGCTCGGCGGCCGCAAGGTCGAGCGCATGCAGGCCTATGCCTCGGGCGGCTGGGCCGCGGCCGATGCGATCGGCGAGCAGTTGAAATCCTACATCGCCAAAGGCGGCTTCAAGGCGCTGAAGATGCGCATCGGCGCCATGGATGGCGCCCCGCATGTGTCGGCAGCCCGCGTTCGTGCCGCGAAGCAGTCGATCGGGCCGGATGTCGATCTGATGGTCGACGCGCACGGCACCTACACCGTGGCCGAGGCCAAGCGCTTCATCAAGCTCACCGCCGATCTCGACCTTGCCTGGTTCGAGGAGCCGGTGGTCGCCGACGACAAGCCGGGCATGGCCGAGGTGCGCGCCTCGGGCTCGACGCCGATCGCCACCGGCGAGAGCGAGGCGACGCGCTACGCCTTCCGCGATCTGGCGGTGCTGAAGTCGGCCGACATCTTGCAGCCGGATCCCGCCTTCTGCGGCGGCATCAGCGAGGCGATGAAGATCGGCACCATCGCCAGCGCCTTCAACCTGCGCTTCGCGCCGCATCTGTGGGCCGGCGCGCCCTGCTTCTTTGCCGGGCTGCATGTGTGTGCCGCCTCGCCCGCCAGCTTCATCATCGAATATTCACTCGGCGCCAACCCGATGATCCACGACCTCGTCGAGGAGACTGTCGAAGCCAAGGACGGTATGATAGCGATCCCTGAAAAGCCTGGCTTGGGATTCACCATCTCCGAGCGATACCTGGAGGCGCACGCGCAACGTATCTGACGATGAAAGAAAAGAACCTTCTAGCGGAACTCGCCGCCTACCTCTTCTCCAACTCGGACAAGGAGTCCGGCCGCACGCCTTCGGAGCGAGAGTTGGCGGAGCATTTCGGCGTCAGCCGCGGCCAGATCCGCGAAGCGCTCGCCATCCTCGAAGCCATGCGCATCGTCGAGCGGCGCGCCAAGTCCGGCATCTATATCGACACCAAGCAGGCGAGCGTGGAAGCGCTGGCGCTTTTTGCCCGCGCCGGCCTGCCGCTCGATCCGGTGCAGATCTACGAGACCGTCGAGTTGCGCAAGATCCATGAGATCAAGGCGGCCGAGCTTGCCTGCTCGCGCGCCACCGAAGAGAACTTCGAGCGCCTGCGCGAGATCCTGAAGGCTTCCGAAGAGCGCATCGCCGCCGGCGAAGGCCTCGCCAAGGAAGACCGCGAGTTCCACCTCGAGATCGTACGCGCGACCAAGAACAGCGTCTTCCACAACATCTGCAGCGTCTATTACCTCATGGGCGAACAGCGCCTGCCGATCTATTTCAACGATCCCGAACGCAGCGTGCGCTCACATGCCGAGCACATCCAGATCTACGAGGCGCTGCTGCGCCGCGACGGCAATCTCGCTCAGGCCCTGATGAATGCCCATCTGCAGGGCGCCGAGAGCTACTGGAAGGGGATCATCGAAGGCCGCGGGAAGGAACCGAAAAGCGCGGCGCTCGAGAAGGCTTGAGCCGATGCGCAAGATCCTGTCGACGCATCCGCTGCACTCACGCGCCACGGCGATGCTGGCCGGCGCCGGGCGGCTTGCGATCGCTTCCGCGCTCGATGCCAAGACACTGACCACCGAGGCCCGCGACGCCGACATCGTCATCGTGCGCGCGCCGCTGCCGCCGGAGCTGTTTGCCGGCGCGGCGAATTTGCGCGCCGCGATCCGCCATGGCGCCGGGCTGGACATGATCCCTGTCGAGGCGGCGACCGCCGCCGGCGTGCTGGTCGCGAACGTGCCCGCCGTCAACGCCCGCTCGGTCGCCGAGCATGTGATGTTCACCGCCCTTGCGCTGCTGCGGCGATTCCGCGTGATGGACCGCGACCTGCGCGCCAGGGGCTGGCTTGCCGGGCGCGAGCACGCCAACTTGACCAGCGAGCTGGCCGGCAAGACGATCGGCATCGTCGGCCTCGGCGCGGTCGGCCAGGCCGTCGGCCACATCGCCGCGCACGGCTTCGACCTCAATGTCGTGGCGACCACGCGCAGCCTGCGTCCGGCGCCCGAGCGTGTCGGCTTCCTGTCGATCGACGCGCTGGTCGAGCAAAGCGACATCATCGTGCTCTGCTGCCCGCTGACGCAGGAGACGCGCGGCCTGATCAGCCGCGAGCGCATCGGCCGCATGAAGCCCAATGCGCTGCTGATCAATGTCTCGCGCGGTCCGGTGGTGGACGACGAGGCGCTGATCGAAGCGCTGCGGGAGGGGCGTATCGGCGGCGCCGCGCTCGACGTCTTTTCCACGCAGCCGCTGCCGCCCAACCATCCTTATTTCGGCTTCGACAATGTCATCGTCACCCCGCATATGGCCGGCATCACCGAGGAATCGATGATGCGCATGGGCGTCGGCGCCGCTGGCGAAGCGCTGCTGGTGCTCGCCGGCAAACTGCCGGTCAACCTGCGCAATCCGGAAGTCATCGAGCACTACCGTCGACGCTTCCCGGTCGGCGAATAGTTCCGCGGTGAGCATCGCGACGGTGCAGACCTGAGATGCTGGCGAGACAGCAACCCCCTCTGTCCGGCCAGCCTTTCCTGACTTGCATCCTGATGGCCTCCGCAGTTAACGGCCAAGCAAAGCCTCGACAGCGGCGGCAATGCGCAGCAGCCGACGATCATCCCCATGCTTGCCCACCAGCATCAATCCGGCCGGCAGCTTCGTGCCGGGCATCGGCAGCGAGATCGCGCAGAGGTCGAATTGGTTGGCGACCTGCGTGTTGCGCAGGAGCAGCCCTTCCGTCTTGTCGCGCAGCGCTTCGTCCCCGGCCATGGCGGCGATGGAGGGCGCGACCATCGGCACGGTCGGCAATGCCAGCAAATCGACCGCCTCCAGCCGTTCCGCCATGGCCGCCGCGAGCTCGCCGCGGCGGCGGATCGTGCGGATATAGGCGGAAGCGGGAACGGCCAGCGCGCGCGTCAATGGCCCGGTGACATGCGGATCGACCGGCACCGAGGCGCCGCTCGCCAGCCAATCGGCATGCACCTCCGCGCCTTCCATGGACGCGATGGTCCCGCGCCTGGTGGCAGCCCGCATCTCGGCGATAAGATCGTCGATGGACAAATCGGCAGGGCGGGCGCCGGCCCGCCCGATCCTGTCGATGCAGGCCTCGAAAGCTTCGGCGACGTCGGCTTGCGTCTCGCCGAACAAGATGCCGCGCGGAATGCCGACGCGCAGGCCGGCGAGCGAAACCGGCTGAAGGGCCACCGGCTCTTCCCCCGCCATGATCGCATCGGCGATGGCGCAATCGGCGACGCTGCGGGCAAGCGGACCGATCGAATCCAGCGTCATCGACAGCGGAAAGGCGCCCGTCAAAGGCACGCGCCGCGCCGTCGGCTTGAAGCCGACGACGCCGTTGAGCGAGGCGGGGATGCGCACCGAACCGCCGGTGTCCGAACCGATGGAGATGTCGCTCGTGCCCTCGCCGACCGCAACGCCCGCTCCCGACGACGAGCCGCCCGGGACAAGGCTGGCGTCGGCGGCATTGCCTGGCGTGCCGTAATGCAGATTGTCGCCGATCGCGGTGAAGGCGAATTCGGTCATGTTGGTCTTGCCGAGAATGACCGCTCCCGCCTGGCGCAGCCTTTGCACGATTACCGCGTCCCGTGTCGCCGGCGCGGCGCCGGCGCGGATCGGCGCCCCGGCCGTCGTCGGTTCGCCGGCGACGTCGAACAGATCCTTGATCGAAACGATGCGTCCGTCGAGCGGCCCAAGGCTGACGCCGGCCATGCGGCGGGCGTCGGACGCATCGGCGGCTGCCCGCGCGGCCTCGGAATAGAGCTTCGTATAGACCCTCTCGTCTCCCGCCCGATTGGCAAGACGTGACAGGATGATTTCGAGACGGTCGCGGATGGATTGCATTTTCGGTGTCGGGCCTTGCAAAATTGTAACGTCTTTTATGCGTGCGGCCTGGTGTTGGCCGGCGAAGAGATAACCCGGCAAGTGTGCCTTTGCACCCTGCCAGCGATGGAAAGATGCTGATGCTGTACAAAGGCAGCTGCCACTGCGGCAAGGTGGCGTTCGAGGTCAAGGGTGAGATCGGCGGCGCGGTGCGCTGCAACTGCTCGATCTGCCGGCGCAAGGGGGCGCTGCTGTGGGCCGTGCCGCATGAGAAGCTCAATCTGGTCGCCTGGGGCGACGACCTCGGCCGCTATACTTTCGGCAAGGGCCAGATCGCGCATCGCTTCTGCCGCACCTGCGGCATGCATCCCTTTGCCGAGGACGTCGGCGAAGGCGACGGGCGGACGGCCTACATCAACATCAACTGCCTCGACGATGTCGACATCGCCAGCATCGAAGTGTTCGAGTTCGATGGGCGCTCGGCCTGATTACCGGTAGCCGGTCGCATCGGCCGTCACCAAGACGTCGGCCCGGCGCTCCTGAGAGCCGCCGGGCCGATACTCGGAAGGGCGAGAGGGCTTGCCTATTCGGCGGCCTGCGCCCCACGCAGGCTCACCTCGTTCTTCAGCTTCGGTTCTGTCGAGGACAGCGACGTCCATGGCGCCTGTGGAGGGCTCGGCCATGCCAAATCTCCGGCGAGTTGCAGCGCAACATTTGGCCTGCAGTGCAACATAGGGAGTGACTATCTGGAGTTTCCATGTTAGAAACGCCGAAATGGATTACAATTCGTCCAAATCGGTTTTAGAGACTTCGGGCGACCCGCTCACCGACATGTTGCGCGGACTGCGCCTCGACGGCGTCGATTATGGCCGCTGCGTGCTCGGCGAGCCCTGGGCCGTTTCCTTCCCGGCGCAGAAGGCCGCGCGTTTCCATTTCATCGGACAGCAGGGCTGCTGGCTGTTCTCGCCGGCCAAGGAATGGATCGAGCTCTCGGTGGGCGACGCGCTGCTGATCCCGCGCGGCGACGAGCATGTGCTGGCGAGCGCGCCCGGCGTGCCGCCGGTGCCGATCGGCCGCTACACCATCGAGCCTGTGTGCGAGAACATCTACGACGTCTCAAACGGCTGCGACGGCCGCAAGACCTTGCTGTTTTGCGGCAGTATGCATTTCAACCTCGACGGCTCGCATCCGCTGCTGGAGATGATGCCTGACCTCATGCAGGCGCATAAGCTGATGGCGAACGCGCCGGGCATCCAGCATCTGCTCGACGCGATGGCCGGCGAGGTGACGATGGACCGGGTCGGCTCCGGCGGCATTCTTGCCCGCCTGGCCGACGTGCTCGCCGCCACCATCATCCGCTCCTGGGTGGAGAATGGCTGCGGCGACGCCACCGGATGGATCGCCGCCGTGCGCAATCCGGATGTCGGCAAGGTGCTTGCCGCAATCCACCTGCAGCCGGAGCGCGACTGGACAGTGGAGGCGCTGGCCAGGATGATGGGCGCCTCACGCTCGGCCTTTGCGCAACGCTTCGCCGCCGTGGTCGGCGAGACGCCGGCCAAATACGTGCTGCGCGTTCGCATGCACCAGGCGCGACAATGGCTTAGCCGTGACGGCATGCGGGTTTCGGTCGCGGCCTCGAGATTGGGCTACGATTCGGAAGCCTCCTTCAGCCGCGCCTTCAAGCGGGTTATGGGCGTCGCGCCAAGCCGTTTCCGCAACGCCGGTCGCGAGGAGTAATCCTGACATCCGGCAGGCAGTCTGCTGGAGGAATTGCCAAGTCTTTTGGACGCCACGTCATTCCTCACCGGTCGAGACGGCATAAGCTCGATCATGGAGGAAACCGCCATGCCCAATCATCTCGCATCGCTTTCGCTTGCCGCGCTCGCCATCATGTCGAGCCCGGCTTTCGCGCTGGAAAACAGCTACCTGCCGGCCGACAAGATCCCTTACGCCGTCGAAGCGCCGGGCCAGCCGCAGCGCCTTGGCCCGTTATGGGGCGAACGGGCGAAAGGCCCGGCCGGCACGCTGCTGAAGGTTCCCGGCAATTGGCGCGCGCCCGTCCATGCCCACACCGCGGACTACCGCGCCGTGGTCATCAAGGGTCTCTGGGCGCACTGGCAGATGCAGGGCGGCGAAGCCACAAAGGTCGAGTTGCCGCCCGGCTCCTACTGGAGCCAGAAAGCCAACGAGATGCATGACGACGCCTGCCTGTCAGAGACCGAATGCGTGATCCTGCTGATCAACGACATGCCTTACAAGACCTATCTGCCGAAATAAGGCTGCAGGCTAAGCCGGACTGCTATCCGGCGTGCCGCAGGCTGACGCCGCTGCCCTTGTCGAACATCACCACCTTGTCCGGGTTCCAGGCGAAACGCACCGGCTGTTCGATCGCGACATCGGTCCTGGCCGGCACGGTCGCCCGCAGCATCGTGTCGCCGACCCTGAGCGTCAGGATCTTCTCCACGCCATGGTTCTCGACATCGTGGACGCGTGCCTCGACCGGCGCCCCGCTCTCCAGATAGACGTCCTCCGGACGAATGCCGAAGACGAGCGGGCGACCATCGGTCGCGCCGCTCGCCCGGCCCCCGCCAAAGCTCTTGGCGCCAATTGTGAGCGGCAATTCGAAATTCACCGGCGCCATCACTGCGCGGTCGTTAACCAGCCTGCCGTCGATGAGGTTCATCGGTGGCGAGCCGACGAAGCTCGCGACATAGGTGTCGCGCGGATTGTTGTAGATCTCATGCGGCGTGCCGGTCTGGACGATCCGGCCATGGTTGAGCATGCCGACCTTGTCGCCCATCGACATGGCCTCGATCTGGTCATGCGTGACGAACAGGAACGTGGCGCCGAGCTGCATCTGCAGGTTCTTCAATTCCGTGCGCAGCGCTTCGCGCAGCTTGGCGTCGAGCGCCGACAGCGGCTCGTCCATCAGAAACACGCGCGGCTTGCGCACGATCGCGCGGCCGATCGAAACGCGCTGCATCTCGCCGCCGGAAAGCCGGTCGGTCTTGCGGTCGAGCAGATGCTCGATACGAAGCGTGCGGGCAGCTCGGGCGACGCGGTCCTTGATCTCGGCATCCGGCAGCCGGCGGATCTTCGGCTTCAGCGGGAATTCGAGGTTCTGCCGCACCGTGTAGCGCGGATAGAGCGAATATTGCTGCAGCACCAGCGCCACGTCGCGTTCGGCCGCGCCCCAGTCGGCGACGTCGACGCCATCGATGAAGACCTGGCCCTCGGTCGGCTTTTCGAGCCCTGCAATCAACCGCAACGCCGTCGTCTTGCCGGCGCCGGTTTCGCCGAGCAGCACAAAGAATTCGCCGTCGGCGATGTCGAGGTTGAGTCCGATCAACGCCGTGTGGCCGCCGAACTTCTTGGTGATGTTCTTCAGTTCGATATGGGCCATTACAGCCTTACTCCGAGTGACTTGCCACTTGCCGTGTCGAAGAAATGCGCCTGCTCGGGATCGATGCGCACATGGACCTTTTCGCCGGGACCCGAGACGTAACCGGCCTTGGTGCGGGCGCGCAGCATCTTGGAGCCGATCTTGAGGTCGACAATGTCGAAGGATCCGAGCGGCTCGATGATGCTCGCCTCGACCGGCATGTAGCCCGGCGCCGCATCGTGCCGGACGAGTACCCCCTCCGGACGGATGCCGAGCGTCAGCCCGCCATTGGCTGCATGCCCGTTGAGCTTGGACAGGAGCTGGCGCGGGAACTCGAAGCCGGCCGGCGCATCGCCAACGGTAACGGAGGCAGCGCCCGCCTGATCCGCGACACTGGCCTCGGCGATGTTCATCACCGGGCTGCCGACGAACTGCGCCACGAACAGGTTTGCCGGATGCGAATAGACATCGTCCGGCGTGCCGACCTGCTGGATGAAGCCTTCATGCATGATGACGATGCGGTCGGCGAGGCTCATCGCCTCAATCTGGTCGTGCGTGACATAGATCGTGGTCGACCCTTGCTTGACGTGCAGGCGCTTGATCTCGGCGCGCATCTCCTCGCGCAGCTTGGCGTCGAGCGCGCCGATCGGCTCGTCCATCAGCATTGCCTTCGGGCGCCGCACCAGCGCACGACCGATGGCCACGCGCTGCATGTCGCCGCCCGAGAGCGCCGACGGCCTCTTGTCGAGCAGATCGGTGATGCGCAGGACCCGGGCGACCTCGTGCACGGACTTGTCGACCTCGCCGCTGCTCATGCGCGTTGCGCGCAGCGGAAAGGCGACGTTCTCGAACACCGTCATATGCGGGTAGAGCGAGAAGGACTGGAACACCATGGCGATGTCGCGATCAGCGGCCTTGAGGTGCTGCACCGCCTTGCCGTCGATCAGGATGTCGCCCTTGTCGATCGTCTCCAGCCCGGCTATCGCGCGCAGCGTCGTGGTCTTGCCGCAGCCCGACTGTCCGAGCAGCACGATGAATTCGTTGTCGGTGATGGCGAGGTTCAAATTATGGATGACCTGGACGGCACCGAAGAATTTCTCGATGCCGCGAAGTTCGATCTGTGTCACTACCGGGCTCCCTCATGCGCCGCGGCGCCGGTTTCCTCGCCGCGCTCCGGCGCAATCTTCGACGTGATGTTGAAGCCGATCAGCCCGGCCAGGATGATCGTCACGCCGTAGGAATGCAGGTTAAGGCTCCATGGCTGGCAAAGCGCGACGATGCCCAGCACCATGAGTATCTGCGAGGCAGGCAACAGGTATTTTTCGTTGATAGCGCGAAAACTCATTTGCGGATCGCTCCGAACGTCACGCCGCGCAGCAGATGATTGCGCAGCAGGAAGGTGAAGATCGCAACCGGCAGCAGGAACAGGAAGGTACCCGCCGCGATCGTCGTCCAGTCCGGCAAGCCGGAGCCGATCTGCGACGGAATGAAGGGCGGCGCCGTCTGCGCCCGCCGGTTGGTCATGATCAATGCGAAGGCGTATTCGTTCCAGGCGGTGATGAAGCAGAACACGGCGGTGGCGGCGATGCCGGTCGCGGCCTCGGGCAGCACGATCTTGAAGAAGGCCTGCATGCGTGTGTAGCCGTCGACGAGTGCGGCCTCCTCATACTCCTTCGGGATCTCGTCCATGAAGCCCTTCATCAGCCAGACCGAGAAGGACAGGTTGAAGGCGACGTAGAGGATGATTAGCCCGATATGCGAGTCGTTGAGGCCGACCATCCGGTACATCAGGAACATCGGGATCGCGACCACCACCGGCGGCAGCATGCGCGTCGACAGGATGAAGAACAGCAGATCCGCTTCGCCGGCGATCTTGAAGCGGGAGAAGCCGTAGGCGGTGAAGGTTCCCATGCCCACGGCCAGCACCGTGCTGATCACCGCCACGATCAGGCTGTTCATGAACCGGTCGGGATATTGCGACAGCTGCACGTCCTTGCCGACCTTCAGCACGCGCTCCCCGCCGTCATAGATGCGCTTCTCCCACCAGGGCGCGGCATCATAGGCTTGCGGGTCGACGGGTTTCTGCATCTGCACGCGCTTGGTGAAGAGCCGCACGAACGGCGTCACCTCAGGCTCGAACAGCACGGTCGGCGGCACGCTGACGGCGAGTTCCTTCGGCTTGAACGCCGTGGAGGCGATCCAGTAGATCGGCGCCAGGAAGACAAGCGTGGCGATCAGCACCGCGGCGATGGCGATGCGGTTGAAGGCGACCTCGGAAGAAGTGCGGACGGCGGCCATGTCAGCGCTCCTTCACCTTGTTGAGATACTTCACGTAGAGATTGGTGATGGCCAGCACCATGATCAGCACGATGTAGGCCAGCGCGCAGGACTTGCCCGTGTCCCATTGCTGGAAGGCCTGCTTGTAGAGCCGGATCGCGATCAGCTCGGCCGTCGGCTGGGTGGTCATCGTGTAGGCAATGTCGAAGGTCTTGAAGGCTTCCATGGTGCGGAAGATCAGCGCGATCAAAAGGATCGGCGAAACCAGCGGCAAGGTGATGCGGGTGAAGGTATACCACCATCCGGCACGGTCGATCGCGGCCGCCTCGTAGAGATGCTGCGGCACCGCCGAGAGTCCGGCGAGTGAGAGCAGCATGACGAAGGGCGACCACATCCAGATATCGGTGATCGCGACCGCGTAGAGCGCGCTGTCGGGATTGGAGAGCCAGGCGAAGTCGCCAAGCCCGAACACATAGTTGATCGGTCCCCAGGACGGGCTGTAAAGCAATTGCCAGAACAGGCCGACGACCGCCGCCGACATCATCATCGGCAACAACAGAAGCGTGGTGATCAGGCCTTTCATCGGGAAGCTGCGGTTGAGCAGAAGGGCGAGGCCGAAGCCAACGATCATCTGCCCGGCCACGGACACGATGACGTATTTGGCCGTGATGACGAAGTTCGACCAGATGTGGTCGTCGCTCAGCAGCTCGCGATAATTCTGCAAGCCGACGAACTGCCAGGGCTCCGCACGGTTGGCCGCGAAATTGGTGAAGGAATAGCCGAGCGAATAAATCAGCGGAAAAATGTTGAAGACGATCAGAAAGACCAGCGTCGGGATGATGAACAGGTTGCGGATGGTCAGATCGGACCAGCCGCGCGCGGCGGCCCTGGACGCGGGATCGAGATTGGTGAGGGCTACCGAAGCCAACTTTGTCTCCTGAAAATAGGAATGCCGGAGGGGAAACCCTCCTCCGGCATTCTGACTGTGATGCTTACTTGTAGCGGTTGTACTTGGTGAAGGTCGCCTTCCAGTCGGCGGCGGTCTTGTCGAGCGCCTCCTGGGCGGTGCCCTTGCCGCCGACCACGAACGGATAGATGTTCTGGTTCAGCTGATCGAGCACTTCGGCGTATTCAGGCGTTGCCCAGAAGTCCTTGACCATGAACATCGTGTCGTAGAACGCCTTGTTGTAGGGCGTTGCGTTCTGGAAGGCTTCGGACTTCAGCACGGCCTGACTGCATGTGTAACCGCCGAGCTCGGCCCACTTCTTCTGCGTCTCGTCCTTGATGAACCACTCAAGGAACTTCATCGCCTCGTCCTTGTTCTTCGAATACGAGACGACGGAGATGCCCTGGCCACCGAGAGCGGCGAAGCGCTTGCCGTCGGGCCCGGCCGGGTTGGCGAAGAAGCCGGTGACGTCGGCGTAAGGGTTGGTGGCTTTGTTCACCAGCGGCGGGAAGAAGGCGAAGAAGTTCATGCTCATCGCGGCGAGGCCGCCTGTGATAGCCTGGTTGTCTTCCACGAAGAAGGTCTTGCCCCAGCCCGGAGGCGTGAACTTGTAGAGTTGCTTGTACATGTCGAGGCCAGCTGCGGCCTCTTTCGAATTGGTGATGCCGTCGACCTTGTAGGTTGCGTAATCGCCGAGGTCGCCGCCATAGCTGAAGATGGCGCTTTCGACACCCATCGCCATCGCGTCATAGGAGTTGTCGGTGTAGATGGCTACGCCGTAGCGCTTCTGGTCCGGACGATAGAAGAACTCGGCAATGTCGCGCAACTGCGCGTAGGTCGTCGGCACGGCGAGGTCGTAGCCGTATTTGGCCTTGAAGGCTTCCTTCTCTTTCGGGTCCTCGAACCAGTCCTTGCGGTAGGACCAGCCGATGGCATCGCCCTCCAGCGGGATTGCCCAGTACTTGCCGGAACCGCCCGGGTATTCGGCATAATACTTGATGGTCGCGGGCGCCATCACGTCGCCAAGCTTGTGCTGGTTGAAGAAGTCGGTCAGGTCGACATAGTGGCCTTGCGTCGAACTGGCGCCCAGCCATTGCGAGTCGCCGACGACCATGTCGTAGGCGTCGCCATGCGCGTTGAACTCGGTGAAGGCCTTGGTCTGGAAGTCGGGCCACGGCGTCGTCTGAACCGTGACCTTCACGCCGGTTTCGGCCGTGTAGTCGTTGACGAGTTCCTGCAGGTAGTTGGCCGGATCCCATTCCGCCCAGAAGATGGTGAGTTCCTTATCCTGCGCGCGGACGGACGTCCCGCAGGCAAGCGCTAGGCCGATACCAGCAAGCACGCTGGTCACTAACTTGCGCATAGTTTTCCTCCCTTGTGCGCATTCTACCGTGTCATGCGGGGTCGGCAGCGAAGCCGGCCCTGGTAGTTCCTCCTGTGATGGCATCTCTCCGGTTCCAGGCCTCCTCGCCCTGCCGGAAATAGATCGCAGCCTTCACTTTCGATCCGCTTTATTCATCTTGATCTGGTATTACCAATTCTGCCTTGACGTCAAGCGCTTTCTTGAGTGGCCGATGGCAGCCAAATAAGCCAAATATTACGACATCTGCCTGTTTTCCCTCGTTTTTCCTACTCCTTGATACGCAGAGGCCTTGTGACGAGCCGTTCACTCCAATTAACATTCAAAACTGTCTCAGCAATCTGGTCGAACCAGATTTAACCGATCATCGCTCAGGCGTCGCCGACATTCCTGTCGATTTTGCATCTGATTCCGCCATTGCGGCGCGCACCAGCGCGCCCGCCGCCCATTGCGCCACCGACACCATCTCGGCGCTATCCAGCCCCCAGATATCCTTCAGCACCGTCACCACCTCGACGCCGAACATCAGCGACAGCGCCTGCGCCAGGCGTTTGAACTGGCGGGGCTTCAGGCGGCCCTTGAGCGGCCCGATCGCATCTTTCAACAGGTCGACGCGATGGCCGCGCGTGAAGGCGGGTTCCGATCCGAGCGTGCCCGCCTGGCGCCGCGCCCATTGATCGAGGGACAGTTTCAGCGCCGCCTTGAACGTTGCCTCGAAGGCCTCGATACGCGGCATCGCGGTAGCGAACAGATCCGCCACGCGCCGCTCGGCATCGTCGGATGCCGAGTTCCAGGTGAGGATCGGGCCGAGCCCTTCATCGACCACGGCCTGCACCAGCGCCGCCTGGCTCGGGAAATAGCGGTAGGCGGTCGCGCGCGACACCTCCGCCGCCTCCGCGACCTCGCTGACCGAAGGGGTCATGCCGGACTGCATCAGCCTCGTTGCCGTTTCCAGCATCAGCCGTCTTGTGCGGGCGCGCGGCCCCTTTTCGGCGGCCGGCGCCTGGGCGGCATCATCGCTGGAGGCGGCTTGTTGACGTGAGACATCCATGTCAATACGATACGCGCGTCTCAAAAATTTGCAATGGCGCGAGGCCGGGCAATAAGGGTCCCACCAGCGACGAGGCTTTTGCCGAGGAGCTTAAGGGTGGGGCAAAAAAGGCGGGCGGCAAAGCCGACCATGGCCGGACGACGGGGAACCGCGGATGAAGCGCATCTATGTGGTCGGCACCGCCGACACCAAAGGTGAGGAACTCGCCTTCCTGGCCGATGCCGTAACCAAGGCCGGAGGCGCGGTCGTTCGGGTCGATATCGGCACGCGCGGCGCGACCGTCCCGGTGGATATCCCCGCGAGCGAGGTCGCCGCGCATCATCCCAAGGGAGCCGGCGCTGTTCTCGGCATCGACGATCGCGGCGCCGCCGTCGCCGGCATGGGCGCTGCCTTCGCCAATTTCATCCGCTCGCGGAATGACATCGCCGGCGTCATCGGCATTGGCGGCGGCGGCGGCACCTCGATCGTCACCGCCGGCATGCGCGCGCTGCCGCTCGGACTGCCGAAGCTAATGGTTTCGACGCTGGCCTCCGGCGATACCGCGCCCTACGTCGATGTCTCGGACGTCATCATGATGCCGTCGGTGACCGACATGGCGGGACTGAACAGGCTCTCCCGCACGGTGCTGCACAATGCCGCCCAGGCGATCGCCGGCATGGCTGCGAGGCCCGCCTCGGCCGACGCCGGCAAGCCGGCGCTGGGGCTCACCATGTTCGGCGTCACCACGCCCTGTGTGACCGCGATCGTCGAGCGCTTGCGCGCCGACTATGACTGCATGGTTTTCCACGCCACCGGCACCGGCGGCCGCTCAATGGAGAAGCTCGCCGACAGCGGTCTGCTGGCGGGTGTGCTCGACATCACCACGACCGAGGTCTGCGATTTCCTGTTCGGCGGAGTGCTGCCGGCGACCGGGGATCGCTTCGGCGCGATCGCCCGCACGAAATTGCCCTATGTCGGTTCGGTCGGCGCGCTCGACATGGTGAACTTCTGGGCGCCACCGACCATTCCGGAAAAAAATCGTGGGCGGCTGTTCTACGAGCACAATCCCAATGTCACGCTGATGCGCACCACCGCCGAAGAATGCCGCCGGATCGGCGAATGGATCGGCGGCCGCCTCGCCCGATGCGACGGCCCGGTCCGTTTCCTGATCCCGGAAAAGGGCGTCTCGGCGCTGGATATCGAAGGCGGCGCCTTCTTCGACATGGAGGCCGATGCGGCACTGTTCGACGCCATCGAGCGTACGATCGAGCCGACCAGGGATCGCACCGTCACGCGCCTGCCGCTGCACATCAACGACCCCGCCTTCGCCAAGGCGGCGGCCGAGGCATTTCTCGACATCGCCAGGACATGAGAGACGACAAGCATGGCTGCCATCCCACGCAAAACGATACTGGAGAAATTCCGCAAGATGATCGCCGACGGCGTGCCGATCGTCGGCGGCGGCGCCGGCACCGGCCTATCGGCCAAGGCCGAGGAAGCCGGCGGCATCGACCTGATCATCATCTACAATTCCGGCCGCTACCGCATGGCAGGGCGCGGCTCTGCCGCCGGCCTGCTCGCCTATGGCAACGCCAACGAGATCGTCAAGGAGATGGCCTATGAGGTGCTGCCGGTGGTGAAGAAGACGCCGGTGCTGGCCGGCGTCAACGGCACCGACCCCTTTGTCATCATGCCGCTGCTTTTGGCCGAGCTGAAGACGATGGGCTTTTCCGGCGTGCAGAATTTTCCGACCGTCGGCCTGTTCGACGGCACCATGCGCCAAAGCTTCGAGGAGACCGGCATGGGTTTTGGGCTCGAGGTCGACATGATCGCCGAGGCGCACAAGCTCGACCTGCTCACCACGCCTTATGTCTTCAACGCCGACGAGGCGCGCGCTATGACGAAAGCTGGAGCCGACATCGTCGTCGCCCATATGGGTGTGACGACCGGCGGCTCGATCGGCGCCACCTCGGCGAAAACGCTCGACGCCTGCGTGAAGGAGATCGACGCCATTGCCGACGCGGCGCGCTCGGTGCGCAAGGACGTCATCCTGCTTTGCCATGGCGGACCGATCTCGATGCCCGACGACGCGCGCTACATCCTCGAGCGCTGTGAGGGGCTGCACGGCTTCTATGGCGCAAGCTCGATGGAACGGCTGCCGGCTGAAGCGGCGATCGCCCGGCAGACGGCGGATTTCAAGGCGGTTTCGCTGGAGCATCGGACCCAAAAGTGGAAGCCGGTTTTGGGAAAATCCGATGCTCCGACAAAAACGAAAAGGAAGGCATGAGGCAATGACCGACAGGAGCAAGGTGTTTGTTTACCCGAAGGATGTCAGCGCCTTCGGCTTCGATTGGGGCAAGCTGTCGCTGACTGTCGCGCCGGAGGTGAATGGCGCGGAGCGCTTCTCCGGCGGCGTCGTCGACCTGCCGCCCGGCAAGGGGCATACCCGCCACAACCATCCGGGCGCCGAAGAGATCATCTTCGTCATCTCCGGCAATGGCGAGCAGATGGTCGAGGACGAGAGCGGCAATCCGGTGGTGGCGAAAGTCGGCCCCGGCTGCACCATCTACGTGCCGGAAAGCCGCTTCCATTCGACGCTCAACACCGGCGACCAGCCGATGCAGCTCTTCGTCGTCTACTCACCCGCCGGGCCGGAGGTGGCGCTGCGCAACCTGCCGGATTTCAGGCTGCTGCCGGCGGGCGGAAAGTAATCGCTTAAGGCCCCCTCATCCGGCCGCTTCGCGGCCAACTTCTCCCCGGCGGGGAGAAGAGGTTGGCGCCGGCGCCACCCGCTCCTCTCCCTTTGGGGAGAGGTCGGATTGCCCCGAATTGCCCTTCGCAATTCGGCTGGCAATCCGGGTGAGGGGGGAGCGCCGTCGAGGCTAAGCTGCCGCCCCGCCCCGGTTCCAGCCGCGTCCGCGATCTCCGAACATCACATAGCCGGCGTCAGTGACGGCCACCGTGTCCTCCAGCTTGATAAAGCCGCGTGTCGGGTGAAGCATGGTGGTCTCGACCGACAGCACCATGTTTTTTTCCAGCGGCTTGGCTGCATAGGTGCCCTCATAGGCGACCGGATGGTTGGTCATCAGGAACGGCGCCTCATGCGTGATCAGCCCCATGCCGTGCGCGAAGAAATCCGTGTAGGCCGCGACCTTCGAAGCCTTCAGCACGCTCTCCGCATGCGCGATCATGTCGCCGCCCAGTATGCCGGCCTCGACCTTGGAAAAGGCCGCCTGCTGCACCGCTTCGACTTCGGCCAAAAGATCTTCCAGCTCGGCATCCGGCTCGCCAAGCACACCCATCCGGCAGAGGTCGCCGATATAGCCGTGGTAATTGCCGCCGGAATCGATGGACATCACCTCGCCTTTCTTCCACGCCTGGCTCGAGGCGGCGCGGTTGTGGCTGGAGCCCAGCGTCAGCAGACAATATTCGAAATGCGCGCCGCGATTGGTCTCCTCGTGCCTCAGCCGCTCGATGATGTCGGTCTTGCTCGTGCCCTCCCGCGCCCAGCCAATCGTCGCCAGCATGGAATCGGTGATCAGCTCGGAAGCGATGCGCAGTTGTTCGAGTTCCGCCTCGGTCTTGATGGCGCGCATACGCTCCAGCATGTCGGTCGCGTCGATCAGCTTTGCATCCGGCAGCGCCTTGCGGATCAGCGTGTAGGCATCCGACGGCAGGAAGGCCGGCTCGATTCCGATGCGGGCGGCTTGCTTGCCGATCTGTTTGAGATGCTCCACCGCCAGATTGGCGGCATCGAGCGTGCCCCAGCAGGCGGCATGCAAGGTCGGCGTCCAGAACGGATGATTCTGATGTTCGCCGCCTTCCATCTTGTTGCCGATATAGGCCGCATGTTCCGGCCCGCCCTTCTCGTAAAGGACGATCGGCAAATAGCGGCTGTGACCGATCGCATCCATCGCCGCGAAGAAGATGAACTTGTAGCCGCCGAGCAGATATTGCGTGTTGTGCTTGGAGGTGGCGAAGAGCACGTCGATGCCGGCCTCTTCCATCAGCCGATCCACCCGCGCCTGATCGAACGGGACATTGCTGACCTCGGTTTTGCCCGGAGCGATGTTCATCTGCCTCTCCCTGTTTTCATCGGCCGCAGGAGCGCCGAAAGTCATGATGTATGGCTGTTGGCCAAATCTGCATCTTTTTCGCCACTCTGGTCCAGCCAGAATTGATCACTTCCGCGCCAAATCCGGTTTCTGTCCCATCATGATCCTTCTTCTCCATAATTTGGTCCGACCAGATAAGAGCATGAAAGCCTCTTTCGGCTGGCTGGTCCAGCGGACGGAAATTTCAAGCCAAGCCATGATGCGCCAAATCCGTCTCTGGCGAAACCTTTGCCAAGGGCCATAATCACCGGATTGCCGCGCCTGCTAAGGCGCGAAGAGGGGAGTTTGAGCGATGTCCGAATTGACGATTTCACGCCGCGGCCTGCTGGCCGGCTCGGCGCTGCTGCTGGCCTCCACCGCATTGCCGACCATCGGCTTTGCGCAGACGCCCAAGAAGGGCGGCCGGCTGATCGTCGCCGCTGATTCCGAACCGCGCAACCTCAACCCGGCGATCGTCGCCTCCAACGGCGTCTTCTTCATTTCCAGCAAGATCGTCGAGACGCTGGCCGAAGCCGCCTTCGATGGCAAGGACGGGCTGCAGCCGCGGCTCGCGCTTTCATGGGAAGGCGCTGCCGACGGCCTGTCGGTGACCTTCAAATTGCGCGACGGCGTCAAATGGCATGACGGCAAGCCCTTCACCTCGGCCGACGTCGCCTTCTCGGCGCTGCAGATCTGGAAGCCGCTGCAAAATCTCGGCCGCACCGCATTCAAGGACCTGGAGGCCGTCGACACGCCGGACGAGCTCACCGCAATCTTCAAATTCGCCAAGCCGACGCCGTTCCAGCTGATCCGCAACGCACTGCCGGCGCTGTCGAGCGTCGTGCCGAAGCACCTCTATGAGGTGGGCAAGATCGAGGAGAACCCGGCCAATAACGCGCCCCTCGGCACCGGTCCGTTCAAATTCGCCGAATACAAGGCCGGCCAATATTACCGGCTGACCCGGAACGACGCCTATTGGGGCAAGGACGAGCCTTATCTCGACGAGATCGTCTACCAGGTGCTCCCTGATCGCACGTCCGCCGCCGCGGCGCTCGAGGCGGAAGAGATCCAGCTCGCCGCCTTCTCCGCCGTGCCGCTCGCCGACCTCGACCGCATCTCCAAGGTGCCCGGCCTGAAGGTCATCACCAAAGGCTATGAGGGGCTGACCTACCAGCTCGTCGTCGAGATCAACCACCGCCGCAAGGAGTTGGCCGATCTGAAAGTGCGTCAGGCGATCGCGCATGCCATCGACAAGGATTTCGTCGTCAAAACGATCTTTCTCGGCTACGCCGCGACCGCAACCGGCCCGGTGCCGAAGAACGATCCGCAATTCTACACCGCCGACGTCCCGACCTATCCCTTCGATGTCGCCAATGCCAATGCGCTGCTGGACGAAGCCGGCTACAAGCGCGCCGACGACGGCAAGCGCTTTGCGCTGAAGCTGTTGCCGGCGCCTTACTTCAACGAGACAAAGCAGTTCGGCGATTACCTGCGCCAGGCGCTCGCCGCGATCGGCATCGACGCCGAGATCGTCAACAACGATGCCGCCGCGCACATCAAGGCCGTCTACACAGACCACGCCTTCGACCTCGCCGTCGGCCCGCCGGTGTTCCGTGGCGACCCGGCAATCTCGACCACCATCCTGGTGCAGAGCGGCATCCCCGACGGCGTGCCCTTCTCCAATCAGGGCGGCTACAAGAACGCCGACCTCGACGCGCTGATCGCGAAAGCATCGGAGACGCTCGACACATCCGCCCGCACGGAGCTCTACAAGGAGTTCCAGAAGAAGGTCGCGGCCGATTTGCCGCTGATCAATGTCGCGGAGTGGAGCTTCATCTCTGTCGCCCGCGATACCGTCGGCAACATCGCCAACAACCCGCGCTGGGCGGTGTCGAACTGGGCGGACACCTATTTGGATTCGTGACACACTCGCGCGGATGAGAGTTCGCGAGAATGTAGGAATTTGGCCGAAGGCCGCGTTCCTTCACACCCCCCTCTGTCCGGCAGGACACAGGGGGGTGCCTGGGCGCATTCCTAGCCAGGATATCGCCAATCTCCCGAGGCGCGCATGACCCGCGCCCTCCGCCTCCTGCGCCGCCGCCTCGTCGGCAGCGTCTTCGTGCTCCTTATCGTCGTCATCGGCAGCTTCCTGCTGCTCGAAGCCGCCCCCGGCGATGCCGTCGATGCCTATATCGTCTCGACCGGCGGCGACGCCGGCATGATCGAACTGCTGCGCCACCGCTGGGGCCTCGACCAGTCGGAGTTGACGCGCCTCGCCAATTATCTCTGGGCGCTGCTGCATCTCGACCTTGGCCAGTCCGTCACCTTCTCGCGGCCCATCCGCGACGTCATCCTCGAACGCCTGCCGACCACGCTGATCCTGATGGGCAGCGCCACCGCGCTCTCCTTCGGCCTCGGCTCGGCGCTCGGCATCTATGCCGGTGCGCGGCATGGCAGCATCCGCGACCGCTTCCTCTCCATCGGCTCACTGGCGCTCTATGCCGTGCCCGGCTTCTGGCTCGGCTTGGTGCTCATCGTCGTCTTCGCCGTCGATTTGCGCTGGTTGCCGATCGGCGGCATCGAGACCATCGCCTCCGGCAAAACCGGGCTGGCGCGCGCCGCCGACATCGCCACCCATCTGGTGCTGCCGGTGTCGGCGCTCGGCTTCATCTATCTGGCGCTCTATCTGCGCATGATGCGCGCCGGCATGGCCGAGGCCTGGCGGCAGGACTTTATCCTCGCCGCCCGCGCTAGAGGCCTGCCCCGTCGCCGCATCGTGCTTGCCCATGTCGCCCGCAACGCGCTCCTGCCATTGGTCACCATGCTCGGCCTGCAATCGGCGCAAATGTTGGGCGGCAGCGTCGTCATCGAAAGCGTCTTTGCCGTGCCCGGCCTCGGCCGGCTGGCGCAGGAAGCCGTCGCCGGACGCGATACGCCGCTGCTGCTCGGCATCATCCTGGTGAGCGCCGTACTGGTCGTCGTCATCAACCTCCTGGTCGATCTCGTCTACGCTGTCCTTGATCCGCGCGTCGGCGCCGGCGAGGCAAGCGCATGAGCCGCCTGCGCCGCTTCTTCCGCACGCCGGAGGCAATCGTCGGCGCGCTTATCCTCGCCCTGCTGGCCGCGATGGCGTTGGCGGCGCCGCTGCTGTTTCCCGGCGATCCACAAGCGATCGCCGGCCCGGCGCTGCTGCCGCCTTTCCAGGACTGGTCGCTGCCGCTCGGTACCGACCGGCTCGGCCGCGACGTGCTGGCCGAGCTGTTCCATGGCGCCCGCACCTCGCTGGCGGTGGGGTTGGCGGCCGCCGCCGCGGCGCTCCTCATCGGCGCGGTGGTCGGCACTTTGGCCGGCTTTGCCGGCGGCCTTGTCGGCGAAGTGCTGATGCGCATCACCGATGCCTTCCAGACCGTGCCGAGTTTTCTGCTGGCGCTCGCCTTCGTCAGCATCGTCGGACCCTCGCTCGGCGTCGTCGTCACCGCGATCGCGCTCGGCGCCTGGACCGGACCCGCGCGCGTCGCCCGCGCGGAAGTGCTGTCGATCCGCGAACGCGACTATGTCGCCGGCGCGCGCGTCGTCGGCATGCACCCGCTCGAAATCGCCTTTCGCGAGGTGCTCCCCAACGCCTTGCCGCCGGTGCTGGCGCTGTCCTCGGTGATCGTCGCGGCCGCGATCCTCACCGAGGCCGCGCTTTCCTTCCTTGGCCTGGGCGATCCCAATCGCGTCACTTGGGGCGGCATGATCGCCGAGGGGCGTACGGTGCTGCGCACCGCACCTTTCCTGTCGGTCGTTCCCGGTATCGCGCTGGTGCTGACCGTGCTTGGCGTCTATCTGGCCGGCGAAGGCGTGGTGGAAAGCACCGCGGTGCGCAGGAGCCTGTCGTGACCGCGCTGCTTTCGATCCGCGATCTCTCGGTGCGGTACCGGCATGACGGTGTGGAGGTGCCGGCGCTGAAGGGCATCAGCCTGGATGTGAAGGCCGGAGAGCGCCTGGCGATCATCGGCGAAAGCGGTTCGGGCAAGAGCACGCTGGCGCTGGCGGTTGCGGGGTTGTTGGCGAGGGGTGCTGTGATCGCCGGAACGATTGAGTGGTCAGCACGCCAACTACAGGAGTCTCATTCCGTCACACCGGAACCCCAACCATCTGCGGTTGACGGAAACCAAACACCCCTCCTCGGCCGCGACATCGGCTTCGTCTTCCAGGACCCCTCCTCCAGCCTCGACCCCGTGATGCCCGTCGGCAAGCAGATCGCCGAAGTCGTCCGCACGCATCTCAAGCTCAGCTGGCGAGACTCATGTACGAAAGCCAAAACCCTCCTCGAACGCATCCGCCTCCCTCACCCGGACTCGGCCTTCCACACCTACCCGCACCAGCTCTCCGGCGGCCAGAAGCAGCGCGTGGCCATTGCTGCGGCAATCGCCGCTGGACCAAAACTCTTGATCGCCGACGAAGCGACCAGCGCGCTCGACACCATCGTGCAGGCCGAGATCGTCGCGCTGATCCGCCGGCTGGTGGCCGAGGACGGCATGACGCTGCTTTTCATCAGCCACGACATCGCACTCGCCGCCGCGCTTGCCGATCGCATCGTGGTGCTGCGCCACGGCGAGCTGATCGAACTTGGCGAGACCGACCAGATCCTCAACGCGCCGCGCCATGCCTATACGCGCGCGCTGCTTGATGCCCATCTCGGCCTCGACGCCGAGCCGCTGCTTGATCGCCGAGGCGCCTCGGCATGAGCGTGCTTGCCGTCTCCAATCTCGCCAAGCGCTACCATCGTGGCGGCAAACCGTTTGCTGCAGTCGACGACGTCTCCTTCGAGATCGGCCCGGCGGAGACGCTGGCGCTCGCCGGCCCCTCCGGCAGCGGCAAATCCACCATCGCCAGGCTGGTACTGCGGCTGATCGAGCCCGATGCCGGCCGCATCTACTTCGAAGGCGCGGATTTCCTCGCGCTGTCGGGCACCACGCTGCGCGCGCGCCGCGCCCGTCTCCAAATGGTGTTCCAGGATCCGCTCGCCGCCTTCAATCCGCGCGCCACCGTGGCGCGCGTGCTTGACGATCCCCTGCGCATTCATGGGCTTGCCTCGCGCGCTGAGCGCCCGCGCCGGATTGCGGCGCTGCTGGAGCGCGTCGGCCTCGATGCCGCCCTTGCCGCGCGCGCCATCCACGAGATTTCCGGCGGACAGCGGCAGCGCGTGGCGATCGCCCGCGCCATCGCCACGCGGCCGTCGCTGATCGTGCTCGACGAAGCCGTGTCGGCGCTCGATGTTTCGGTACGCAGCCAGATCCTCGAATTGCTGCTCGACCTGCAAAGGCAGGAACGGATCGCCTATCTGTTCATTTCGCATGACCTCGGCGTCATCCGCGCCGTGGCGCACCGCGTCGTCATCCTCGATGCCGGCCGGATCGCCGAGAGCGGCGTTGCCCGCGCCGTGATCGCCAACCCGCAATCGGCGATCGGCAAGTCGCTGGTGGCGGCGACACCAAGATTGACCAGGAACCGACCATGATCCCGCAAAGTGGGACCCGGTTTGCGGGCAAGATCATGGTCAAACGACAAATCAGGACACATCATGACCGATCCCGAAGCAGCCAGGGCCGAAAAACTGTCGCGTGAGCTCTTCTCCGCCTTCCGCAACCGCGCCGACCTCTACCGTCTCTTCCTCGACGAGCTGACCGCCGAGTTCGGTGCCGAGCAGGCCGAAGCGGTCATGATCCGCACGATCGAGAAGCGCGGCCGGGAAGTTGCAGCAGCCGCTTTCGCCGATTTCGGGCCCAATGACGCGCCGGCAATCGGCGACGCATTCCTCGCCGTCAGTCCGGATGGCGGCCGCATCTATCGGACCGATGTCGAGCGGGGGCCTGGCCATATCGCCTTCAAGGTGAAGCGCTGCCCACTGAAGGGTGCCTGGGTCGAGGCCGGCGTCGGCGAGAAGAAACTCGCCACGCTCTGCCGCATCGCCGGCGCCTTCGATCGCGGCCTGTTTGAGGCGACCGGCGTGCGCTTCGACAATGTCACCTGGACGCCGGGCCATGGCTCCGGCTGCTGCCACATCGCGCTGACAAACCGCGACGCTTAACCGGTTATCTATTCAGCTTTCGGCAAAGACGTGCAGCTCGCCGCCTGCCTCGTCGATCGCGGCGCGCAGCGCCGCCGCCGGCTCGCGATCGGTGACGACGTCGGAAATCTCGCTCAGCGCGCAGATGCGTTCGAGGCCGGTGCGGCCGAACTTGTCGTTGGTCACGACCAGCATCGTCGACAGAGATCGCCGCATCATCGCCCGCTTCACCGCCGCCGCGCCCGAGATCATGTCGCTCGGCCCTTCGGCATTCAGCGCCGAGGCGCCGATGATGGCGACGTCGGCATTGTAGCGGCGCACGAATTCCACCGTGTCCTCGCCGAGCACGGCGGCCTCGCGGCTGTCATAGGTGCCGGGGCAAAGAATGACGCGGAAGCCCGGATTGGCGCCGGCCACCGAAGCGACGCCGACGGAGTTGGTGATGATCGTCAGATCCCGCCCAAGCTGCGAGAGGCTGCGCGCGACCTCATAGGTCGTCGAGCCGCCATCGATCATCACGATGCGGCCTTTCTCGATGAGTCCGGCGGCACCGCGGCCGATGCGGGCCCGCTCCTCCATCATGGTGAGGCCGCGTTCGGCGACCACCGGTTCCGACGTCACCAGCGAAATGGTGGCGCCGCCATAGGTGCGGTTGATGAGCCCGGCTTCGCCGAGCTCGATCAGGTCGCGGCGGATGGTCTCGCCGGCGACCCCAATGCGACGCGCAAGCCTCGATATACGGATCGAGGCGGAGCGCCGAACCTCCGACAGGATCAGCTCATGGCGCTCTTTCTTGGTCAGTCGGCCCGGCTCGATGTTCATCGCTCTTCCTTCCCGGGATTTCGTCCCTGGCGTGCAGACATAGCCACCCCAGGGATACGAAAGCCAGCCCAGGGTCTGTCGAGATTCAGGTCAGGCCGAGCCGAAAGTGGTGGCTTCCGAGAACCGGCCTACGCCGGCCGTAGCCTTCATAGAGCGGAGACGCTTGTTAGGGCTTCGGCCGGCGAAGGCCGGAGCGGAGCGTACTTGAAGTACGTGAGCACCGGAAGCGCAGGAAGCCGCCATTTGCAGGCCGGCCTCACCTGAATATCGATGGACCCCTAGTGCCTTAAGCGATCGCGCATCGCATACCACAACATGCCGAGCACATAGAGTGGGCCGCGCAGCGCCGTGCCGCCCGGGAACGGCAGCGGCGTCAAAGTCGAGAATAGGTCGAGCCGCGAGGCATCGCCCGTGATCGCTTCCGCCAAGAGCTTGCCGGACAGCGTCGACAGGATGACGCCCTTGCCGGAATAGCCATGCGCGAAATAGACCTCCCCATAGTGGCCGACATGCGGCAGGCGCGACGTGGTGATGGACACCAGACCGCCCCAGGCATGATCGATGCGGCAGCCCTTGAGCTGCGGAAAGGTCTTTTCCATATGCGGCCGCACGAAGCCGCCGATGTCGGCCGGCGGCGACGGCGTGTAGCGCTCGCCGCCGCCGAACAGCAGGCGTCCGTCCGCCGACATGCGGTAGTAGTTGACGACGAACAGGGTGTCCGAGACGGCCACATCGGCCGGGATGACATTGCGCTCGCCCAACGGCTCGGTGGCGACGATATAGTTGCCGACCGGCATGATGCGGCTGTTGACGCGCGGCTCCAATCCCTTAAGCAGCGCATCGCCGGCCAGCACCACATGCCTGGCGCGGACCGAGCCCTTGTCGGTGAACACCCGGATGGAAGGTTCGCGCTCCAGCCGCACCGCGACCGAGTTCTCATGAATGACGACGCCGGCGGCGGTAGCGGCGCGGGCAAGCCCCAGCGTGTAGTTGAGCGGATGCATGTGGCCGCCGAGCCGCTCCAACACCGCGCCTTGATAGGGTGTGTCGACCATCTGCCGCGCCTCAGCCGCCGACAGGATCTCGACGTCGGTGAAGTTCATCACCTTGGCGAGACATTGGGCCTCTTCCTCGAAGTCGCGCATATCCGAAGCGCTGACCGCGCCGACCAGATGGCCGGTCTGGCGCAAGTCGCATTCGATGCCGTGGCGCTCGATGATGTCGAGCACCAGCCCACGCGCCTCGAAAGCCAGATCGAACAGCGCCTTCGCCCGTTCCGGCCCAAAGCTTCTGACCAGGCCCCTGGCACCCTTGCGCAGGCCGGGGATCATCTGGCCGCCATTGCGGCCCGAGGCGCCCCAGCCGATCTTGCCGCCTTCGAGCAGCACCACGTCAAGACCACGCTCGGCCGCATGCAGCGCCGCCGACAGGCCCGTGCAGCCGCCGCCAACCACCACCAGATCGGCCTCGACATCGCCTGCAAGCGCCGGATGCTCGGGCGCCGGGTTGGCGGTAGCGACATAGTAGGACTTGTCGACGTCGAGACCGGAATTGAAACCTGTCGAATCCGAAGCCATGGTCACACTTTGAGCAGCAGATGGTCGCGTTCCCAGGACGTCACGACGCTCTGGAACAGGTCGAGCTCGACGCTCTTCACGCGCAGATAGGTCTGGCAGAAATCCTCGCCGAGCAGCGCCCGCACGGGCTCGCAGGCGGCGAAACGATCCAGCGCTTCCTCCATCGTCTTCGGCAGTGTGCTCTTGCTCTTATAGGCGTTGCCGAAGGCCTCCTCCGAGCGCGCAAGCTTCTCCTCGATGCCGAGATAGCCGGCGATCAGCGAGCCGGCCATGGCGAGATAGGGGTTGGCGTCCGCCCCCGGCAGCCGGTTCTCGATGCGGCGCGCGGCGCGGCCGCCCAGCGGCACGCGCAGACCGCAGGAACGGTTGTCGTGCGACCATTCGATATTGGCCGGCGCGCTGTGGCCGGGTCGGATGCGCCGGTAGGAATTCGCATGCGGCGCGAACAGCGGCATGATTTCAGGGATATATTTCTGCAGGCCGCCGATGAAGTGCGCGAACATCTCGCTGTCCTCGCCGTCTCCGCCGGCAAACAAAGGCTCGCCCTTCCTGTCGACGATCGACATGTGCAGATGCATGGCGCTGCCCGCCTGCGCGGCGATCGGCTTGGCCATGAAGGTGGCGTGCATGCCGTTCGCCTGCGCGATCTGCCGCGCCAGACGCTTGAACAGAAGCACCTGATCGGCAAGCGTCAGCGGATCGCCATGCACGAGATTGATCTCGAGCTGCGCCGTGCCGGATTCGTGGATCAGCGTCTCCACCGGCAAGCCGGTGATGGCGGCATGCTGATAGAGCTGCCGCGTCACCGCTTCAAACTCCTCCATCGCCTGCATGTCGTAAGGATGCTGCACGCTTTCCGGCCGCCCGTTGCGCCCGATCGGTGCGGTCAAAGGCTGATCGGGGTTGGGATTTGGCGCCGTCAGGTAGAATTCGAGCTCCGGCGCCATCACCGCACGCCAGCCGCGCTTCTCATAAAGGTCGAGCACGGCTTTCAGCACATGGCGCGGCGAAGCCATCCACGGCCGGTCATCCATGTGGAACGTGTCGGCGAAAACATAGGCTCGGCCCGCGCTGCCGGGCGCAAGGCACAGGCTCGAAACGTCCGGCACCATGCGCATGTCCGGATCTTGGTAGGCGAAGCCTTCATCGACAGAGCCGGAATAGCGGCCATCGATGGCGACCAGGAAGGCGCTGCTCGGCAGATAGAGCGCGCGGTCGTCGAGCGACTTCAGGAATTTGGCGACCGGCAAGGTCTTGCCGCGCAGCACGCCGTTGACGTCCGGCACGAAGCACTCGACTTCGTTGATCGCATGCGTTTTCAGCCAGCTTTGCGTGTCCGCGCCGGCATATGAGGTGTTCAGATTGTCAGGCATTGGTCATGTCCGTACGAAGGAGAGATCGCTTCGGCGGGCATGTCCGTTCCGGTAGGGCGTTATCTAAGCTGCGTTATCCGAGGACGGACGCCCGCCTGATGACCGGCCGAAAGGCCGGGTGCGCAGCGCCTTCCACCCCTTCGGTCCAGCCGTCGCGAACGACATGCGAGCCAACCTTGGTTTCCTCCGCGCGCTGCAGGTTCTCGTGGCGGCAGCTGCGCATGATCAGCGGCACTCCGCCAAAGCGCGCGCCATTGCGACCGCAACTGGAAACGGCCGGGTGGGGGAAAGCCTTTCTACCGCTCGCATGACAAGCCTTGTCGAGAACCTGGTCCATGGTTTGGCCGATCGTTGCTCGCAGCGCAAGCCCGCCCATGAAACCGCTGCACATTGCTGGCCCAATCGGGCGGAGGGAACCGGGTACCTGCTTGTATTGTTCCCCATATGCGCCGCCGGCCAAACGATCCCGAAACAACCAGGAGTGATCAGATGGACAGCAGGAGCGATACGGGCGCATGTTTTTGCGGAGCGGTTGCCGCCGAGATGCAGGGCGATCCGTTCTGGATCTGCTTCGATCACGACGATGACTGCCGGCGCGCGATTGGCAGCCCGCTGACCATCTGGATCGGCTACCGTCCGGACCAGTTCCGCTTCACGCGCGGTCAACCCCGGAGCTTCTCGAGAACGAAAGGTGTCGTTCGCACCTTTTGCGAGAAATGCGGCACTTCGATCACCTATAGCGACGAAGGGCTGAGCGACGAACTCCATGTCACGATCGGCTTCTTCGATCATCCGGAACGGTTCAAGCCGCACGCCCACGCCTATTGGCGCCTTCGGCTGCCTTGGCTGGAATTCGCCGACGATCTGCCGCGCATCGACACCTACTCGCGGCGCCGCGATCCGGCATTCGGAAATCCCAACGACCGGTAGGCGATTTGCCAAGCGCTCCTCAGCCGATACTCTCGCCGCCATCGACCACCAGCGCCTGTCCGGTCATGAAGGACGAACGATCGGAGACGAGGAACAGAATGGCCTCCGCGATCTCCTCCGCGCTCGCCCAGCGCCCCATCGGGATCTTAGTGCGGACATAATTTTCGATCGCGTCGCGCCCGCCCATCTGCGCGATGAATGGCTCGTTGAACGGCGTGTCGACCCAGCCCGGGCAGAGCGCATTGATGCGCACATTGTGCTTGGCATAATCGAGCGACATCTGCCGGGTCATCGCCACGACGGCGTGTTTGGAGGTGGCATAGGCGATCATCTCGCGGTCGTAGAACACGCCGGAATTGGACGCCGTGTTGAGGATGACGCCGCCGCCTTGCGCGATCATCGCCGGCATGACGGTTTTGGCCGCCAGGAATTGCGCCCGCACATTGATCCGCCATGAGGCGTCCATGCCGTCGGTGCCCACTTCCGTCAGCGTGCCGCCGACCTGGATGCCGGCATGGCTGTGCAGGATATCGATCCGGCCATACCTGCCGAGCGTTCCCTCGATGAGGCGTTCGACGGCTGCATCATTGCCGACATCGGTGGCGACGGCCTCGGCGCGGCCGCCGGTTTCGCGGATGTCCGAAGCGGTGGCTTCGCCCGCCGCCGGGTCCCGATCCGCGATCACCACGACTGCCCCCTCCCGCGCCATGATCATCGCGCCGGCGCGCCCGATGCCAGATCCGGCTCCGGTGACAATGGCGATACGGTCTTTCAAGATCATGGATTGGTCTCTCAAGGCGATGGCTTCCGTCGGCCGAGCTGCCATTGCGCCAGCAGCACGAGCAGGACCGACGCGCAGAGCACGATCGTCGCGATGGCGTTGATCTCAGGCGTCACGCCGCGCCGGATCGAGGCGAAGACATAGATCGGCAGCGTCGTCTGAGCGCCGGCGACGAAGAAGGCGATGATGAAGTCGTCGAAGGAGAAGGTGAAGGCGAGCAGGAAACCGGCAATCACCGCCGGCATGATCTGCGGCAGCACGATCGAGCGGAACGTCGTCAATGGCGTGGCGTAGAGATCGCTCGAAGCCTCGACCAGATTGCGATCGAGGCTGCTCAGCCGCGTGCCGACGATCATCGTCACCAGAGCCATCGAGAACAGGCCGTGCGCGGCGATGATCGAGCCGTAGCCCAGCGAAAGCCGCGGCGGCTGGTCGGTCGGCCAGAGCGAAGCGAGGAACGGATTGACGATAGCGAAAAGCTGCACCAGCGCCACGAGCGTCGAGATGCCGATAACGACGCCCGGGACGACGATCGCCGCGCCCAGCAATGCATCGAACAGAGCCCGCGTCCGCGCGCCGACGCGCTGCAGCCCGAGCGCCGCGGCCGTGCCGCAGAAGGCCGCGAGCAACGCGCTCGTCGTGGCGATGAACAGGCTGTTCTTCAGCGCCTCGACTAGGAAGGGATTGGATAGGGCCTTGCCATACCATTGTACCGAAAAGCCGGTGAATTCGCTAGCATGGTGGCCGGCATTGAAGGAGAACAGCACGACCAGCGCGATCGGCAGATAGAGGAAGGCAAAGACGGCGACGACGAAGGCGCGCATCAGACCAGGTCCACCCGGCGTGCGCCCGAAAGCCGGGTCGAGATGCGGTTGGCGACGATCAGCACTACCACCGAGACCAGCACCAGCGTGATGGCGATGGCCGATCCGAACGGCCAGTTGCGCGATTGCAGGAAGAGATCCACCAGCGCGTTGCCGATGAAGAACACCTTGCCGCCGCCGAGCAATGTCGGGATCAGATATTCGCCGAGCAAAAGGATCATCACCAGCGAGAAGCCGGTCATGACGCCGGGCAACGAAAGTCTCAGCGTCACGCCAAGGAAGGTCGACAGCGGCGTAGCACCGAGATCGGCCGAGGCCTCCAGCAGGCGCCGGTCGAGCCGTTCCAGGCTGACATAGATCGGCAAGATCATCAGCGGCAGGTAGCCGTAGACGATGCCGAGCAGCACCGCCCCCGGCGTGTTGATCAGCCTCAGATCCTCGATGCCGACATAGGCGAGCAAAGCCGGGATGCCGCGCCCGCCAAGGATGTACATCCAGGCATAGGTGCGCATCAGGAGACTGGTCCAGAACGGGATGACGATCAGCGCAAGCAGGATCAGCCGCCAGCGCTGCGGCGCACGCAGCGCAAGATAATAGGCGACCGGATAGGCGACGAGCAGGCAGGCCAAAGCGCCGGCCGGCGCCAGCACCATGGTGTTCCAGAAGGCGGTCGCCCGTGCCGGCAGGTTGGCGTATTGCGCCAAGGTCAGCGCGGCTTGGTAGCCGCCCTCCGGCGCCCGCTCGCCGACGCTGAAAATGGCGATGGCGACGAAGGGCAGCACCAGGAACACGACCAGCCACAGTGCCGCCGGAGTAAGCAGCAGCGCCGTCACGAGGTTTTTGCGAAAGAGACTGCGGCGCATCGGGAAAGCCGGTTGGGAGCCGGCGGGCATTTGCCCGCCGGTCGCATTATCTGGATCGAGTTTGTGGCCGGTCTCGCTCAAGCCGACTTGAAGCGCGCCATCAGCTCGGCGCGGCCCGGATCGGTGAGCGTCGCGGCGGCGCCGAACTCCAGCGGCTTCAACAGGTCGGCTGCCGGATAGAGGATCGGGTTGTCGAGCACTTCCTTGGGCAGCAGCGCGTTGACGCGCGCGTCGGTCGAGGGTGCGCCATTGGCCAGATGCTCCTTCACCGCCACCTTCGGGTTCATTAGATAGTTGAGCAGCGCATAGCCGGCCGGCTTGTTCGGCGCGTCCTTCGGGATGGCGTAGAAGTCGGTCCAGATCTCGCCGCCCTCCTTGCCGAGCACATAGGCGATCTCGGGAATGTCGCGATGGAGCTGTGCCCCGTCATTGGTCCAGCACATGGTCATCCACGCATCGCCGGCGCGCATTGCCGGCTGGTAGTCGCTCGACACCGCGAACAGATGCGGTTTGACCTTGAGCAGCAGCTCTTCGGCCTTGGCGAGTTCGTCCTGCTTCAGCGAGTTGAACGAATAGCCGTAATATTTCAGCGCATTGCCGATGGTGGTGAGCTGATAGTCATGCACCATGGTGCGGCCGTCGGCTTCCGCCATGGCCGTGTCCCAGAACTCCTTCCAGCTCGACATCGGCTTCGCGAGCTTCTTAGTGTTGACCGCGAAGCCGGTCGTGCCCCAGTTCTTCGGCACCGCATAGATCGTGCCGTCGATCGTGCCTTCAGCGGTGAACCGCGCATCTTCAGACTTGCCGTCGAAATTCGTAAGCTTCGCCATGTCCAGCGGCTCGATGATGCCGAGCTTCTTGTAGGTCGAGATGGTGTAGTTGGTCGGCACGAACAGGCTCCAGCCCGAGCCGCCGGCCTGCAGCTTGGCCAGCATCTCCTCGTTCGAGCCGAAGACGTTGACCTCGACGGCGACGCCCGTCTCGGCCTTGAAATTCTCGAACGTCTGCGGGTCGTGGTAGTTCGGCCAGGTGGCGATCGACATGCGGTCGCCGAGGTTCTCTGCGGCATAGGCCGGCGTCGGCATGATGCCAAGCTCGCGCGCCATCACGGCGGTGGCGACACCAAGGCCGGTGAGGCCGAGGAAGTCGCGCCGGCTGATCGAACCGCGCTTCAGGCGCATCAACTGGTCGATGAATTTATCGGGGGTTATCGGCAGTCCATCACGATAGGATTTCGGCATGTTGGTCTTCCCTCTGGTTTGTCCCGTTATTATTGGCGTGCGGAAACGCCAGCGGCGCTCCGGCGGCAAAGCCGATGGCGACGGGTTCGCCCGGCTTGAAGAGATTGCCCTGGCCCATCACATGGTCGGCCTTGGCGAGCAGCGATCCTATGCCCTGGACCTCGATCGCGTATTCCGCCGTCGAGCCCAGGAAGATGCGGTTGCGCACTATGCCCTTAAAAGCGCCGCTTCCAGGCGCCGAAAGTCTGAGCGATTCCGGCCGCAGGCTGACAGAGACGGCCTCGCCGCGGCTGAGCGGCACCCGCTTCCGCGCTGCAATCACCGTGCCGTCTGCAAGCGCGACATCGACGAGGTCACCCGAGAGCCCGGCCACCTTGCCGCTGAGAAGATTGGTCTTGCCGACGAAATCCGCGACGAACAGGTCGGCCGGTTCATCATAGATCTCGCTCGGCTGTCCGAGCTGCACAACGCGGCCGCCATTCATGACGCAGACGAAGTCGCTCATCGACAGAGCCTCCTCCTGGTCGTGGGTGACCAGCACGAAGGTGATGCCGATCTCGCGCTGCAGGTTCTGCAGCTCGATCTGCATGTCGGTGCGCAGCTTCTTGTCGAGCGCCGCCAGCGGCTCGTCGAGCAACAGCACCGCCGGCTTGTTGACCAGTGCACGGGCGAGCGCCACGCGCTGCTGCTGGCCGCCGGAAAGCTCGTGGATCTTGCGGCGCCCGTAGCCGGCGAGCTGCACCATCGACAGCGCCTCGCCTGCCCTTAAGGCGATCTCGCGCGACGACAGCCTGGGCCTCGCCTGGCGCAGCCCATAGGAGATGTTCTCCTCGACATCGAGATGCGGGAAGAGCGCATATTGCTGGAACACCATGTTGACCGGGCGCCGGTAGGGCGGCGTTCCCGCCATGTCGCGGCCGCGGATCAGCACCTGGCCTTCGCTCGGCTGCTCGAAGCCGCCGATCATGCGCAGGCAGGTCGTCTTGCCGCAGCCGGAAGGGCCGAGCAAAGCGACGAAGGCGGAAGGCGGAATGGCAAGGTCGATGCCGCTCACCGCGGTGACGGCGCCATAGCGCTTGGTGACCGCGCGAAATTCGATATCGGGCACTGCAGTCAAGCCACGGGCTCCAGCGACAGCGTGAGGCAATGTCGTGACGCTATCAGAGCCAACAGCATCTAGTATATACCTCGCAGGTGGTATATTTAGCCGATTTTATCGTTTAGAGGGGTATGAATGGCTGCCTCCCGCAGTGACGACTACAATGCCTTGGCCGCCGTGATCGCCGCATCGCGCGAGACCGGCGACCATTTCGGCAAGGCGATCGTCGGCTGGCTGCGCGGGCATGTCCGTTTCGATCACTGCGTGATCTTCGGCTATCGCGGTGCTGCGCGGCCGCCGCTCCTGTTCGAGACCTTCTCGCCGGCCGAAAGCCACATCTTCGTCGCGCTCTATCAGGAAGGGCCCTATCTGCTCGACCCGTTCCACCACGCCGCGGTCGAGCGCAAGGAGGGTTTCTGGCGCATGCGCGAGCTCGCGCCGGACCGCTTCTATGCCAGCGAATACTACCGCTCCTATTACAGCCAGACCAGACTTGCCGAGGAGGTCGGCTTCTTCGTGCCGCTGGCCGGCAAGGATGCGCTGGTGCTCTCGCTGATGCGGCTGCGCGCCACCGGGCCGTTCGGAACGGCGGATGCCAGGCTACTGCGTGACATGGCGCCGGCGGTGATCGGTTTCTGCAAGCAGCGCTGGCCGTCTTTGCCTACAGGCGACGTTGCGGCCCAACCCTCCGGCGATATCATCGCGATGACCAACGAGCTCGACCGGGCGCATATTTGGAAAAGCCTGTCCTTGACCTCGCGCGAAAAGCAGGTCGTCGACCTGGTGCTTCAGGGCCACTCCACGGAATCGATCGCCAGGGCGCTGCGCATCGTGCCGGGGACCGTCAAGGTCCACCGCCGCAACATCTACCGCAAGCTGAAGATCAAATCGCAGGCCGGCCTGTTCGCGCGCTTCGTCGAGATCATCGACGCGCGGATCGGATAGCAACTCCCGGCCGCCCTTGCGGCGGTTCGCGTTCACCGTCTATCGTGCGGCCGAACGACCGGCTAGGTATCCCGGCGGCGGCGAGCTATTCCCCGCGTCGGATCGTGACGAAACAAGTTTCAGGACCGATCAAGCAGCTCATCGCCAATGGCCGACAAATCGCAATTCGGACTGACCGCTGTCGATACCGTTCCGCTGCATGAAAAAGTCTATCTGGAACTGGTGCGGGCGCTGATGTCGGGTCAGCTCCGGCCTGGCCAGAAGCTGACCTCGCGCAAGCTCGCCAAGGAGCTCGGCACCAGCGACATGCCTGTGCGCAGCGCCTTCATGCGGCTGCAGGCGCTGAGGGCGCTGAGCCCGATGCCGAACGGCAGCGTCGAGGTGCCGCTGATTTCGGCCGACCGCTTCCAGCAGCTGACCGACGTGCGCACGATCCTGGAAGGCACGGCCACCGAGCTTGCCACCAAACTCATCAACGGCAACAATCTGCGCGCCATCCGCCGTCATTGCGCCGAGCTCACCCAGGCCGCCCGCAGCGGCGACATCGACGACTATCTGCGCAAGAACCACGACTTCAAATTCTCGATCTACCGCCGTTGCGGCAACGAGCAGATGATCTTCCTGATCGAGACGGTATGGATGCAGGTTGGCCCTTTCCTGCGCAACCTGCACATCGGCTTCGAGGATGACTTGGCCGGCATTCTCGGCATCGACTACCACGAGGAGGTCGTGGCGGCGATCGGGGCCGGCGACGGTGAGCGGGCGCGGGCCGCGATCGTGCGCGATATCGCCGAGGGCGCGGCCCACATCCTCGGCCAGGTCAAGTTTCCGGAACCGCACCGCTGACAAGCCGCAACAAGCCGACTTCGAATCCGGCTTGGCTTTCGTCGGTCGGGCCGCTATGTTGCGATCGCAGATCGCACAATGTTGACCCGAAATGCCGCCCGATATCCCAGCTAGTGAATTGAAAAAATGAAGATAATCAGCCCGGCGTCGGCCGTTCTGATCTTCACGAACTCACAAGCTGAAAATGGATGTGGTAGCCGGCAGGGCTACAGCACCTAGAGAAACAGGGGCTGGAAATTGAGCGATGCGATTGCGGACGTTTTGAAGTGGCTGGACAGCAGGAAGGACATCCAGAGCCTGCGGGCAGCGGTGTGCGACCTGAACGGCATCATGCGCGGCAAGCGCATTCCGGTCGAACAGGCGCGCAAGGCACTCGAAGGCAAGCTGCGCATGCCCTATTCGGCCATCGGGCTGGACATATGGGGCGAGGACATCGAAGGTAACGCCCAGGTGTTCTCGACCGGCGACGCCGACGGGCTTTGCCATTGGACGGGTCGCGGCATACTGCCCGTCAACTGGACGGCGCATCCGACGGCGCTGTTGCCGGTCTGGCTGGCGGACGACAGCGGTGCCCCCTATCTTGGCGACCCGCGTCGCGCGCTTGCCCGCATCCTCGACCGCTACGCCGCGCTCGGCCTGACGCCCGTCACCGCGACCGAACTCGAATTCTATCTTGTCGACCCGACATCACAGCGGCCGGTCGGGCCGGTTTCACCGGTGACCGGGCGGCGCCTCGATTCCGACGCGGCGCTCTCGATCGATGAGGTCGACGATTTCGAAGGCTTCATCCACGATATCTACGAAGCCTGCCGCATGCAGGACATTCCGGTCGACACCGCAATCGCCGAGAACGGCGTCGGCCAGTTCGAGATCAATCTCAACCATGTGCCGGATGCCTTGCGCGCTGCGGACGACGCCGTGCTCTTCAAGCGCACCGTCAAGGGCATCGCGCGTAAGCATGGCTTCGCCGCCTGCTTCATGGCCAAACCTTATGGCGAGCGCGCCGGCAATGGTTTCCACGTCCATTTCAGCGTCCTCGACAAGGACGGCCGCAACATCTTCGACGACGGCTCGGATCAGGGCTCCGATGCCATGCGCCACGCGGTCGGCGGCCTGCTTGCCGCGATGGCGCAAAGCACGCTGGTATTCGCACCGCATTTCAATTCCTACCGCCGGCTGCGGCCCAGATCCTATGCGCCGACCGCCGTCGCTTGGGGTTATGAAAACCGCATGGTGGCGATCCGCATTCCGGGTGGCCCGTCGGCCGCGCGGCGAATCGAACATCGCGTCTCCGGCGCCGACGCCAATCCCTATCTGGTGCTGGCGGCGATTCTCGGCGCGGCGTTGATCGGCATCGAGCGCCAGCTCTCGCCCGGCGAGCCGACCGGCGGCGAGGGTCAGGGGCTGGCACTCGCCAAGCTGCCGCCGGATTGGGCCTCGGCGATCGCCGCTTTCGAGGCCGGCCCGCGTGTCGCCGAGATCTTCCCGGATGTGCTGCGCGACGCCTTCATCGCCTGCAAGCGCCAGGAGCTGAACACTTTCGCGCTCAACGTCAGCGACTTCGAGATCGAGACCTATCTGGAGAGCGTTTAGCCGGTTGCACCAGCCACTCAGCGTGCCGCCCAGACCAGCCCGCGGCGCAAGATGGCGCGCACCTGCGGTACTTGGAATTCCGAGGCCACGTGACCCAGCGACTGATAGAACACCCGCCCATTGCCGTGTCGCCGCTTCCACACCACCGGCATGACGACGCCGTCGATCCACGGCGCGTGGTCGCCGGAAAAAGTGGTGGTCGCCAGCACCTCGTTGGATGGATCGACATGCATGTAATACTGCTCGGAGCGGTAGGGGAAATCCTCGATCCCCTGCATGATCGGGTCGTCGCGCCGCACGATGTTCACTCGATAGTCGATGATGTTGCCGGGATGCGCGACCCACTGGCCGCCGCACATGAACTGATAGTTCGTTGATTCGCGAAAAGCGTCGCCCATGCCGCCATGATAGCCGCCGAGGCCGACGCCGTTTTGGACCGCCTCGGTCAGGTTGGCTTCTTCGGCCCTGGTGAGCTTGGACATGGTATAGATCGGCACGATCAGGCTGAGATCGGCGATCGCCGGATCGGCGAACGCCGCTGTCGTATTTTCGACGCGCACGGCAAAGCCTTCTTCCTCGAGCATCGTCTTGACGACGCGCGCCCCGGCTTCGGGTTCATGCCCTTCCCAGCCGCCCCATACGATCAGCGCTTGCCGCATCTTTGTCTCCGTCAGTTTGGTTGCGTTCATTCGAGATCGCCAAGGGCGAATACTTGTCGGGATTTCGGACGTTAATGCACATCAGCAAAAAAGCCCGAGGCCAGCCTGCCCACGAACGGGTTTCGCGACTACGAAACACGAAACCATCCGAACGCGGCGCGCCTTCGCGCCAACTCATCCTATGCGACCTGAAGCGCTACCCGAAAAATATACCGGCGGGGAGGTGACATCCCGGTCGCGGGAACCAGATTGGGCTGAGGGCCACTGGCCCGAACAGATCCGTGATCGTCACGAGACACGCAGGAACATGATCATGATGATTCTCGCCTTCGGAGCAGCGGGAAATTTTGCGGGCAGCGTCATTCCCGCCCTTGCCGCCCGGGGTGCGCGCGTCCGTGCCTTCGTCCGCAAGCCCGAGCAGGCTGAACTGGTACGCCGTCACGGCGCAACCGAGGTGGCCATCGGCGATTTGCGCGATCGTGCAGCTTTGGATGCGGCGCTCAAGGATGTGGGCGCCGTCTTCTATATCGCCCCAGCCTTCATCCCCGCCGAGGCTGATGTGGGAAAGAAAGTCGTGGAGGCCGCTATCGACGCCGGCGTGCGCCGGTTCGTGTTCTCGGCCGTGATCCATCCGGTGCTTTCGGACCTCGTCAATCATGTCGCCAAAGCGCCGGTCGAGGAGGCGATTCTCAGCTCCGGCCTGGAATATACGTTCCTCCATCCGGCGCGCTACTTCCAGAACCACGCGGCATTCTGGCCCAAAGTCGTGAAGGAGGGCATGCTTGCGGAGCCCTGGTCGTCCGGGACACGCTTTTCGCTGGTCGACTATCGCGATGTCGCCGAGGTCGCCGCGATAGCCCTAACCGAAGACCGGCTGCTTTTTGGAACGTTCGCGCGCTTGGGCATCTTAACCGTCTCAACGTCGCTGCGCTGATGAGCGATGTGCTGGGCCATGAAATTGTGGAGCGCCGCGATCGCGATGTGCTCGGCGATGTTCCTCCGGGCTTGAGGGTCATGTTCGATCACTACGATCGCCACGGCCTGCTCGGCAACCCACTGACGCTACGTGCGATCTTGGGTCGGGAGCCGCGGTCGCTGCGTGCTTATTTGGAGGAATTGGCGCAAGGCGATCCTGCCCGATCCGGCGAGCAAGGGTGAGCAGCCGGCCACCATGCCGCCATTCCAGCCGAATACCAAAACGGCCCGCGTTGTGCGGGCCGTTTTTTGTATTTGGTTGCGGGGACAGGATTTGAACCTGTGACCTTCAGGTTATGAGCCTGACGAGCTACCGGGCTGCTCCACCCCGC